>VGTA01000862.1 GCA_016874875.1 Deltaproteobacteria bacterium
ACCGCTGCGGCTCTTGTAGGCGTTCTCGTCCCACCGGTCAGCACACCACTCCCACACGTTCCCACTCATGTCGTACAGCCCGCACGCATTAGCGGTTTTCTCGCCCACAGGGTGCGTCTTACTCCCTGTGTTTCCGTTGTGCCACGCCACCGCGTCGAGCGTATCGCTCCCCGCAAACTTCAGCTCTGTCCCCGCCTTCGCCGCGTACTCCCACTGCGCCTCCGTAGGCAACCTGTACCCGCTCGCCGTAGATTCTAGACTTACGGTCGGCGTGTCGCCCGTACCGATGCCGTACACAGGCTGTAGCTTCTCTAGACCGCTGAGCGCATTGCAGAACCGCACCGCGTCAAACCAGCTGATCGTCTCCACGGGCAGCGTCGCTCCCTTGAAGTGACTCGGGTTCGCCCCCATCACCTTCTCCCACAGCGCCTGCGTCACCTGCGTCTGCCCTATCCAGAACCCCCGCGACAGCTTCACGCGATGGCGCGGGTGCTCATCACCATCACCCACCCCGTCCTGAGAGCCCATCCAAAACTCCCCCGGTGGGCAATACGACATCTTAAACTCCACTCCACGCGCTGAAAACGACCGCACCGCCCCCGCCGACACGCTAGCGCGCGGCGCAGGTGACGGCGCAGGTGACGGCGCGCGCGCTGACGCAGGCGGCGCCGCCCCCTCCAGCCGCGCCAGCTCCCCCCGCCACGCCTCCTGCTCCCCCCGCGCCGCCTCCAGCCGCCCACGGCGGTCCGCGTCCAGCGCCTCCCAGCGGCGCACCACCTCCTCTAGCGGCAGACCGCGCAAGACGCCCAAGAACCCCTCCTGCGCGCGCCGCACCGCCGCCCCCTCCCCCTCCAGCCACCCGCGCAGCTCCCGCACCCGCGCCTCCCGCGCCCGCGCCTCCTCCCGCGCCCGCGACAGCTCCTCTAGCGCGCGCTCCATCTCCCCCACCAGCCCCCCCCGCAGCGCCCGCGCGTCCGCCGGGCGCTGGCTCACGTCCTTGACCAAGCACGCCAACACCCCCGCCCGGAGCCGCTCCGGCACCCCCGACACGTCCGGCGCGTCTCGCAAAATCGACGCCCACACCTCCCCCGCCACGCGCCCCGAGAACGGCAGGCGCCCGCTCAGCACCTCGCACGCCAGCACGCCAAACGACCACACGTCCGCCGCCATCCCCACCCCCTCCCCCCGCACCGCCTCCGGGGACATGTACTGCGGCGTCCCGAACGCGTCCCCCGTCCGCGTCACCGTCTCCGCCCCCCCGATGTGCTTACTCAGCCCAAAATCACACACCCGCGGCTCCCCCGACGCCGTCAGCAGCACGTTCGCGGGCTTCAGGTCGCGGTGCGCCACCCCCGCCTCGTGCAGCGCCAGCAGCCCCCGCCACACCCCCACGCACAGGCGCAGCCCCTCCTCTAGCCCCGCGCCCCGCGCCGCCGCTAGCGTCTGACCGCCCATCAGGGGCATCTCGATCCAGAAGAGCGAGATGTAGCCCTCGATCACCCCGTGCGACAGCGCCCCGAGCACGAACGGCGAGCGCACCCGCTCCATCACCCCCACCTCGCGCTCAAACCGCGCGCGGTCGTGCAGCGCGCCCACCTTCAGCGCCACCCGCGGCGACAGCGGGGGGGCGCCCTCGCGGCGGGCGACGAAGACCTCGCCGGAGGCGCCGCGCCCCAGCCACCCCGTCAGCTCGAACCCCGGCACCCGGGGCCAGCGCGCCTGCGGCGTGGGGGGCTGCGGGGCGCTCCCCGCCAGCACGCTCACCGCCACCCCGGGACTCAGCCCCCGCCCGCTCCCCAGGCGCACCCCCATCGTCTCCTCTAGCCGCCGCCCCACCTCCTCGGCGCCCCCCGCCTCCCGCAGCGCGCCGCGCGCCTGGTCTAGGGCGCGGGCGTAGTCCTCGCCGAGCTCGGCGGCGGCTTGGGCGCGCAGGGCGCTCCAGTCCTGGGGGGTCACGTCGCGGGCGGCGCTGAGGAGGGCGGCCTGCTCGGGGGGGGGGCAGGCGAGGAAGATGTCGCGGAAGTTCTGCGCGAGCGACAGGGCGATCTGCGCCCAGTTGGGGAGCGCTT
>VGTA01000863.1 GCA_016874875.1 Deltaproteobacteria bacterium
CGCCCCCGCCCGCGCTTCCCGCCCCGTCGCCACGCGCGCCGAGCCCCGAGACATCTCGGCGCGGGAGTACGAGGAGCGCATGCGGAAGTACATCCGCTCCGGCGACGGCGCCATCACCATCTACCAGGTGACGCAGGAGCTCCTCGATGACCTCCTCGCCGACATCGCCGACCTCCGCCTCGACCAGGCCAGCCCCCTCGCCCTGCGCGGCGTGGGCCTGAGTCCCAACCTCTCGCCGCTCTTTGGGCAGTGGGTGGAGGGGGAGCTCACCGCGCGCCTCATCCAGTCCTCGGGCATCGCCGTGCGCCACTGCGCCTCGTGCCAGGCGCTCAAGACCGACGTGGAGGGCGGGGAGTGGGTGCTCAAGCTGGGGTGGACGACGCAGGACGACATGCGCGCCGCCGCCGCCGCCCTCGGGGTGACCGCCTTTATGGACGCGTTCGTCTCGTTCGTGCCCGGCGCCAACCAGGTGATGCTGACCGTGCGCGTGTACCGCGCCGACACGGGCGCGGTGCTGTGGGCGGAGAGCTACTCCTCCGACGCCTCCACCGCCGCCGTCCTGCGCTCGGGGGAGCGCGTGGTGACGCGCGAGGAGGCCTACAAGGAGCTCGTCCGGCGCGTGGAGCAGCGCCCCTACTACGGCTACACGCTCTACTTTGGCGGCGGCATGATCCCCTTTGAGGGCGCCGCGGGCAACATCGACTTCAACACCCTCGGGATCCGCTTCTATGAGAAGTTCGGCGAGGACCAGCGCACGCTCTTTGGCATTTTCGCCGAGAGCGCCCTCAACATCTTCAGCAACCCGCTCATGGGCGCCTTTTTCGGCGGCACGCTGCAGCACCGCGTCAACCGCCCCAACCTCAACGATATCCAGGTGTGGGCGGGGGGGGCGCTGGAGTTCTTTATCGCCGGCCTGCAGGGCAACACCCTCGCCTTTGAGGGCTCCGTGGACCTGATCATGCAGTTCCGCCTCGGGCTCGGCGCCTCGCTCTTCTACGCGATCCCCGTGGAGTTCGGCAGCGCCGACATCGGCGGGCTCGGCTATAAGTTTCGATTTACTTTTAACTTTTAAATTCCCGCTCTCCGCTCCCTGGAGTCTCTGATGCGCACACATCGCCCCCCCTCGCCCCGCCGCCCGCGCGGCGCGTCGCTGCTCGGCGCGTCGCTGCTCGGCGCGTCGCTGCTCGGCGCGTCGCTGCTCGGCTGCGGCAGCGGCAACTGGAACATCAACATCGAGGGGCGCGAGAAGACCATCGTCGTCCCCAGCGCCGCCAGCGCCGCGCCCGCCTACGCCAGCGACGGCTCCCCCCCGCCCCGCCGCTATGTGGTCCGCATGAGCGACGGCAGCCTCGACTGGGAGGTGGAGCTGCCCGAGGTGGCCACCGGCTATGAGCTGCGCATCCCCTTTAAGCCCAAGGGGCAGCGCGAGCAGGTGGGCTTTGGTGACGCGGGAGACCTCACCGACGCGGATCGCCAGCTCATCGAGTCGATGCGCCGCCGCGAGCCCACCGCCGAGGGCGAGGGCGTCTACGACGGCGCCGGGGCGCCCCTCGACGGGCGCCCCGAGGCCGCCCGCCCCCAGAACGCCGCCCCCACCCCCGCGCGCCAGAGCTACCTCAAGGGCGTGGAGAAGGCGCGCGCGCTCTTCCAGGCGGGCAAGTACGAACTCGCCCTCATCGCGCTCAAGTCGCTCGACGAGCAGTACCCCGATGACCTCCAGATCAAGTCCATGCTCGGGACGCTCTGGCTGCAGCTCAATCAGCCCGAGCTGGCGCGCGAGACGTGGGAGGCGGGCCTCCGCATCGACCCGCAGAACCGCATGCTCGTGGAGGCGCTCAAGCAGCTCAACCGCCCCGAGGGCCCCAGCGCCCCGCCCGCCGATGACCGCGCTGATGACCGCGCCGATGACCCCGCCGATGACCGCGCCGGCGATACCCCCACCCCCTAACCCCCGCCCCCGCGAGCTCTCCCATGCACGTGTTGATCGGCCTCCTCGTCGTAGGCGGCACCTTCCTGCTCTCCTTGGACTACGCCGCCGACGATTCCTTGGACTACGCCGGCGACGATT
>VGTA01000864.1 GCA_016874875.1 Deltaproteobacteria bacterium
CCCCCGTGCCCGCCCCTCTGCTCGCCCCCCTGCTCGCCCCCCTGCTCGCCCTCCTGCTCGCCCCCCTGCTCGCCCCCCTGCTCGCCATAGGGGTGGCGAGCGCCCACGGGGGTGTGCCGCGCGTGCTCTCCATCGAGCCGTCGAGCGAGGGGGCGTGGGTGCTCGACACCCTCGGCTTCTTCCGCGTGGCGGGGGAGGGGCGCGCGGCGGGGTTTGAGTGGCTGTGTGATGACGCGGTGGACCCCACCGCTGGGGTAGACGCCGCCGCGCGCCTCGGCGGGGGGGCGCTGCTGGCGGTGGCGCGGAGCGGGACCTACCGCAGCGACGACGGGGGCTGCGCCTTCACGCGGGTGGGGGGCGCGCTCGCCGCTCACGCCGTGGGCGTCCTCTCGCCGCACCCCGCCCGCCCCCTTGAGGCGCTCGCCGCCACCTTCACCCTCGGCCTCCCCAACGACGTCTTTCTCACCGAGGACGCCGGGCGCACCTGGCGAGGCGCGGGGCTCGCGGTGGAGGGGGGCGTCTACTCCCTCGCGCGCCACCCAGAGGCCCCCGAGCGGCTGTGGGTGACGCACGCGCGTGGGGTGTCGCGCAGCGAGGACGGGGGGCGCACCTTCACCGACGCGCCGGTGGCGGTGGAGGGGCTGTCGCTGCGCCCGCAGGAGCTCAAGCTGCTCGGCGCGGGGGTGGCGACGGCGGGGGAGGAGGCGGGGCGGCTGCTGCTGTGGATGTCGGTGAACCAGTACCCCACCTCCGCGCTGCTCGTGGGCGTGGAGGGCGCGGCGGGCGCGGCGGGGGAGGGGGGGGCGGCGGGGGTGACGTGGCGCGTGGCGCACCGCGTCGACGACAGCTACTCGTCGGTGGCGTTCACCGGCGACCGGCTCCTGGCCTCCACGCCCTTCGAGGGGCTCTTCATCGCCGACCTGCGCGCCGCCCCCCTCGCCCCCGAGAGCCCGGCGTGGCGCCAGCGAGGCGATGTGTTTGTGGGCTGCCTCGCCTGGCGCGGCGGGCGGGCGTGGGGGTGCGGGCGCGGCGCGCCCACGGCGTGGCTCGTGGGCTACTCCGATGACGGCGGCGAGGACTGGCGCCCCTGGTGGGAGACCTACGAGGAGGCGGCGGGCGCGCGCTGGTCGTGCCCGCCCGAGAGCCCGAGTCGGGTGGCGTGTGCGCCGCGCTGCCTCGGGGAGGGCTGCGACCCCGCGGGCCTCGCGGGGGTAGAGGCGGGCGCGGCGGGGGGCGCGGCGGGCGCGGCGGGCGCGGCGGGCGCGGCGAATGAGGGCGGCGCGGGGGGCGCGGCGGGCGCGGGGGGCGCGGCGGCGGGCGCGGGGGGCGCGGGGGGCGCGGGCGTCGAGCGCCCCGCGCGCCCCCCCCAGGGCGGCTGCGCCCAGCGCGTCGGCGGCGACCCCCTCGCCCGCCCCCGCCCCCTCGCCCTCGCCCTCGCCCTCACCCTCGCCCTCGCCCTGATCGCCCGCTGGGCGCCGCTCCCCCGCCGCGCCCGCCGCGCCCCCTGAGCCGCGTGCGCGCCCCGCCTCACCCCCGCCGCCCGCGCGCCCTCCTCAGCGCCCTCGCCCTCCTCAGCGCCCTCCTCAGCGCCCCCTCCTGCGCGAGCGCCCCCCCGCCCCCCCTCGACCCGGAGGCGCGCTGGGTCCACGAGCGCGCCGAGGAGCTGCGCGCGCGGCTCGGGGCGGCGCGTGCCGCCTGCCTCGCGCCCCTCCTCCGCGCCCTCGCCGACGAGGAGCCCGCGGCGCGCCACGACCTCGCCCGCCTCGCCGCCGCCCTCGCCCCCCCGCCCCCCCCCCGCGCCCTCCCCCCCTGCTCCGCCCCGCCCGCCCCCGCGGAGGGCGCAGGGGGGGCGGGCGCCGCCGAGGGGGCGGAGGAGTCGCGGGCGACCACAGGGGAGCGCGCCGCGGGCGCGGGGGCGGCGTGGGCGGCGGGGGCGAGGGCGCTCTGGGCGGAGGAGCGGGTGGAGGCGGGGGGGGCGTGGGGCGAGGGCGCGGAGGTCACGCGCGCCCTTGAGGTGGTGCTCTGGGCGCCGCGACCGCTCCTCGTGGACGCGAGTGGCC
>VGTA01000865.1 GCA_016874875.1 Deltaproteobacteria bacterium
GAGGCGGCCTGCGGCTCTTCAGGTCGCCAGAGTCGATCACGCCGAGGTCGACCCCATGGAGCGCCTCTCGGCGTGTGAGGTCAGCGCGGGTGAGCGCTGCGCCGAGGGCCCGCTTGAGCTCCTCGACGGGCGCGTCTCGCTTTGAGTCTCGGCTGTCGGGCGTGGCCGCCTCGAGGGTGAGCTGCAGGTTGCGGTTAAGGCGCAGCGCGGGGTCATTATCAGCCCTCAGGCCATGGTCTCTCATGAGCCCCAGCGCGGGCAGAGACTCGCCGAGCTGCGCCCACGAGACCTCGCCTCCTCCCGCGTGAGCAGAGACCTCCGCTGACAGCGCGCACAGCGCCGCCGAGCTCACCGTGTCCGCCACGGAGGAACCCCTTAGCGCCTCGATGAAGCCCACGGGGAAGAGCTGACTCGCCTCCTCGCGAGCGAGCCAATCGCTGAAGAAGATCTCTCGTAGCGTCGCCTCTGTGATCGGGAACAGCGTGTCCTGCAGCCCCCCCGCCCTCTCGAGGTGGCTCGTCGCCACATAGACGATGCGCTGCTGCGCGACGGGGTCAATCATGTTGCGCCACTCGGTCGCCCGCTCTGCGGCCTCCTCGCCGCTGACCACGCAGAGGCGGGCGCCGCGCTGCTCGGGGGCGGCGCTGGTGGCGATCGCCACAAAGAGCTCATAGCCGTCGTTGCCTGCCGCGTCCGCAGAGGCGCGCGCCGCGAGGGCGGCGACCTCGTCAGCGGAGAGGCGCAGCGGGCTCAGGCGGACGCCGAGGCGCGCCTCGCCTCTGGTGAAGGCGCGCCGCGCGGCGAGCCAGATCAGGTCCGCTAGGTTCATCTCAGGTCCACTCCTG
This sequence comes from Deltaproteobacteria bacterium, assembly GCA_016874875.1. Lineage (GTDB taxonomy): Bacteria > Myxococcota_A > Bradymonadia > UBA7976 > VGTA01 > VGTA01. Next base: position 846 of record VGTA01000865.1, read on the forward strand.
TCTCTGCGCCGCTGTCGGGCAGGCGGCGAGCGAGCCCACGCGCCGCGGCTTGGGTTAAGAGGTGCTCGCCGCTCTCCGCGAGGTGCTCGAGGTTGACGTGCAGCACCCCGAGGCGCTCGAGGGCGTCCCCCTCCTCATCGGCGTTCACCCCGATCATCACGCCGAGCTCCTCGCGGACCTCACGCCACAGGGCGCGCCAGGGGCGCGGCGGGGCGCCCGGGTCAGGGTCAAGATACATGAGCATCAGCGCCTCGAGGAGGTCTGGGCTCACGCTGAGGTGCTTGCTCCAGCCCGCCTGGTTGTTTTTGGGGCTGATCGCGCCGATGGACTGACCGAGCGTCAAGAACAGCCCCTCTGGCTTGTAGGTGTTCCTCGACTTATCCTTTCGCCCTACCAGGTCTTTGAGCGCTCGCACCTCGCGCAAGGCGGCGTGGGTGAGCGCGGCCCCCTCCAGACGCGCCGGAAGGTCAAGGAAGGTGACCGCGAGATCCGCCGGGAGCCTCGGGTCATCGAGCAGCGCCACCCACCGCTCATGCTGAGACAGCTCGTCAGCGATGGAGCGCTCGAGACGATCAAGTCCACGAGCGAGGCTCTGCGCGGCAGCGGAGCGCAGCGGGCTCGGCCCCGTGAGCCCCTCGGTCGGCAGCGCGAGGAGCGTGGGGCGCCCCTCTGGGTCACCGGCGCCATAGAAGCGCAGTATGAGCCCAAAGGCGACGCCGAGGGCGAAGGTCCTCAGCAGCATAGGCTTGCTGAGCCTGTGCTCAAGGAGGCTCGAGAGGCGACGCCCGAGGTGGACCTCAAAGGGGGTCAGGGCGCGCGGCGGGAGCTCGTAGCGGCGGGCGCTGAGCTCCTCTCCCCTCAGCAGGGGCGCGAGCGCGCGCGACACGGGGTCGCTCGCGTCTGCGTAGAGCGCTCGCAGGCGCTCAAGGCCGTGAGCGGTCAGGAGGCCCTTGAGATACTCGCCGACGGCGCGGTTGCGGTAAGAGTCTTCACCAAAGAGCCCCCAGTGCGTTGAGACGGGGCTCGTCATCTTGTCGCCTGCCTTGTAGATCCCCTTGTCAAAGTTCAAGAGGAGGCGCGCGCCCTCGCGCAGCTCTCTGATGGCGTGCGCGTTGAGGGTGGTTGAGGGGAACGCCGCCTGGTAGAGACCCCCGAGCGCTTGATCGCCTCTGAGCGCCTCGTCGCCGTTGTCCTCACCCTTGTCGCTGGG
>VGTA01000866.1 GCA_016874875.1 Deltaproteobacteria bacterium
GCCAGGGCTTCGACGTGTCGGTGTCGGGGACACGCCCCGTCCTCCTGCCGGTGTGAGTGGCGCGCTTCCGCCCCGTGGCGGGCGGCGCGGTGCGCGTGGTGCACCTCGATGGGCTGACGGGGCGGGGGATGGGGTTTTAGGGGGGGGGGCCGAGAAGATCACGGCGAGGCGTGTCTAGACATCACCTCAGCACACCCCTGAGCGCAAGAGACTCCTCAGCGTTAGAGCCTTTAGGAGACACCCCATGACCAAGCGCGAGCTCAAGCGCGCCCTCGAAGAGCTGCTCGTGAATCGCGAGACGCTCTACCCCACCCTCTCGCTGCTCTGCGAGCTAGCGCCCCTCGGCCACCCCACCCTCCGCGCGGTGAGCCGCGAGCTGATTCACAAGCCCAAGACGCGGGGCCCCTTCGTGCTGTCGCGCTTCGCGCTCATGGCGCTGCAGCACGCCGGGGCCCCCCGCGCCAAGGCGCCCACGCCGCGCGCGCTGCCCATGAGCCTCAAGGAGGCGCTGTCGCTCACCGACCAGCTCGAGGGCCTGCTGCGCGACATCGCGCTGACGCTGCCGCTGCGCCACGACCTCAGCGCCCCCGAGCGCCTGCGGTGGCGCCTGACGACGGAGGCCGCCATCGCCTTTACGAGCGCGGCGCGGGCGCAGCGCGGCAAGACGGAGGCGCAGCGGCGGACGCTGGCCACCCTCGCCGCCGCCTCCGCCCGCCTCGGCGAGCTGGTGCTGACGGCGCCGACGCGCTGGCGAGACGACGGCGTGGGCGTGGTCCTCGAGGAGCTGGCCGCGCTTGAGCAGGGCGGCGCGGGCGGGGCGCGCTGGCTCACCCGGCTGCCTCTGTCGCTTGAGGATGTCATCGCGTCGGCCCGCTGGCCGGCGTGGCGGCGGCTGCTGCGGCGGAGCGTGGCGGGCTGCCCGCTCCTGCCGCACGCCGCCCTCTGGCGCGAGCTCTTGGCTGAGCAGCACCGCGGAGAGGTCCTCGAGGACCTGTGCTTCATCGCCGCCCGCGCCACCGTGGGGCGACGCCGCTGGATCCGCGGCGCGCCCCTCGCGCTCGTCTACTGCCCGCCCGGCAGTCTAGAGATCGGAGCGTTCAGCGTGGAGGGCGAGGAGGGCGTTGACCCCGTCAACAACAAGGACCCCCTGAGTGAGCTGCAGGAGAGAGATCTATTGGCCTTTTGGAGACGCACCCAGCGGATTCGCTCCGTGACCCTGACGAGCGGCTTTTGGATGGGACAAGCCCTCATCACCCGTAACCTGTGGAGGAGCGTGATGAGCAGCTCGCTCCTCCCCAACGAGGACACTGACGTGTACCCTTATGAATGGATTCAAGGCGTGCTCTTCTGCAACGCCCTCAGCGCCCACGAGGGCCTCGAGCCTGCCTACGAGGTGAACAGGGAGCGGGTGAGTCTGCGGCGGGAGGCCTCAGGGTACCGCTTGCCCACGGAGGCCGAGTGGCAGCACGCGGCCAGAAGCTCGAGCGAGCTCTTGGGGTCGAAGGAGGCGCTGGAGGCGCTCCAACAAGAGTGGCTCTGCGCGCGCCCCCGAGGGGAGCGCGGCAAGGGGGAGGTGAGCAACTGGGGCCTCTACGACATGACAGGGGAGTTCAGCGAGTGGTCCACCGACGCATGGCGTCAAGTGTACCAGCTCGGCGCGCCTGAGCCGCTCCTTGACCCCGTGGAGGATGACCCCGACGCCGGCTTTCACACGCTGAGGGGAGAGTTCCCCAGAGATCAATACATCCGAAGAGGCAACTACATAAACTACCGCGTCCCTGGCAAAAGCTACCTACACCACTTCAGAGATTGGTCGCTCAAATATAACGCCTACTTCCGCGTGGTGAGGGGGACCCGAGGGCTCAACGCGCCTTGGCCGAGCGGCGCCTCGGAGGCGCCAGAGCTGGCCTAGGCCCCAAGCCCCCGAGCCCGCCCTCAGTCCTCCGCCGTCACCGTCCGCGCCAAGCGGAAGCCCACGTAGTCAAAGCGCACGCTGGGGCTCATCTCCATGCGATACGTGGTGGTGAGGGCGTCGAAGCTCGAGCGCCAGCCG
>VGTA01000867.1 GCA_016874875.1 Deltaproteobacteria bacterium
GTGGGCATCACGTTGTCGCCATCGAGCTTGCGGACGTAGCGGTTGTCGAAGGCCGCCCGCATGGGCTTGATGGCGCTCAGGGCGCCCTCGAGGGGCGTGAGGTGCTGCGGGGTGAGGACCTCGGCGCGGACGGCGGCCTCGTAGACGTTGTCGGGCTTGACGTCCCAGCCTGCAAAGCAGAGGTCGCCGAGGGGGGCGAGGGGGAGGAAATCCTTGATGAGGGGGCTAGTGCCCGCCTCGCGGGGCCCGATTCGAATCGTCTGGAGCTGCGACACAGAGCCGATGGGCGCGCTGAGGCCGCGGCGGATTGACTCGACGCCGGCGATGAAGGTGGTGGCCACCGCGCCCATGCCGGGGATCAGCACGAGCAGCTTGCCGTCGTGCGGGCGGATGTGTGCCTGGTTCGCGTCGCTCATGGTCGGTCGCTCTCTCTCTGTGCGCGTTCGGTGCGTGTGGCTGCGTGTGCTGCGTGGAGCGCTGTGGGTGTGCTACCGTCCTCGCGGACTCCGCAGCGCGCCGCCCCTCGCCTTTAACATGAGCGCGGCGTGATTTCAAACCCTAAGCCCTCGCGAGCCCTCAGATGACTCACACCTCCGCCGCCCACATCGACCTCTACCAGCTCACGTCCCTCGTGGCGCACTGGGACCACGGCAAGGCCGGGGAGGAGGCGTGGATGAGCTTCTTCTCGCGCCGCCTGCCGCAGGACCTCGCCGGCGCCCCCGCGCGCCGCTTTCTGCTCTGGGCGGGGCTGCGCCGCGCCGTGGAGCACCTCGCCGGCGCGCGCTTCAGCGACGCGCAGCTCGACGCCCTGCTCGCCCACCCCGCCCTCGGCCCGGCGCTGCGGGCGCGCCCTGCGCTCGTGGAGGCGCTGCGCGGCTGGCGCTTCCGGGGGGAGGTGTGGGCGCCCGCGGAGGGGGAGCTGCTGTGGGCCAACCCCGCCGAGCTGCTGAGCGCGAGCGGGGCGCGCGCGCCCTTTGACGTGGACGGCGTGCGCCCCTCCGCCGCCCCCCCCTACCTGCAGGTGCGCTGCGACCTGCTGAGCGCCAAGCTCATCGAGACGCCCCTGCTCTCGATCATCAACCACATGACCATGGTGGCCACCAAGGCGGCGCACATCGTGGCGGCGGCGGCGGGGCGCCCCGTCTTTGAGTTCGGCTCCCGCCGCACGCACCTCGACGCCGCCGTGGACGCCGCCTACGCCGCCTACCTCGCCGGCGCCGCCGCCACCTCCAACGTGGAGGCGTACTGCCGCTACGGGGTGCCGGCGGTGGGCACCATGGACCATTTCGCGGTGCAGGCGTGGGAGCGCGAGGGGGTGGGCGTGGCGCAGACCGAGCGCGAGTTCTTTGAGGCGTTCTATCGCGTCTACCCCGCGCAGGCGTCGCTGCTGGTGGACACCTATGACGCCTTTGGCGACGAGACCGGCATCCGCAACGCCGTGCGCGCCACGGGCGGCGGACTCAAGGGCGTGCGCCTCGACTCGCTGCTCAGCGTGGAGAGCGTGCGGCGCGCGCGCGCCCTGCTCGACGCCCTCGGCGCCCCCCACGCCACCATCATCGCCTCGGGCGGGGTCGACGAGGGGGAGATCCGCGCGCTCGCCGAGGCGCCGGTGGACGCGTTCGGGGTGGGCGAGCGCCTCGTGACGTCCGCCGACGCCCCCGTGGGCGTGGGAGCGGTGGGCAAGCTCTCGTCGGTGGGCGGGCGCCCCACCCTCAAGCAGGCGCGCGGCTCCGCCAAGGCGACGCTGCCGGGGCCGCTGCAGTGCTACCGCGGGCCGGCGGGGGACCGCCTCGCCCTGCTGGCGTCCTCGGCGGCGCGCCCAGGGGAGCGGGCGCTCATCGCGCGGGTGTGGGACGCCGCCAGCGCGCCCGCCCCGGCGCTGGGGCTGGAGGAGGCGCGGGCGCGGGCGCGCGCGGGCCTGGCGGCGCACGTGAGAGACGCGGGGCGGGAGGTCCTCGCGCAGCGCGTGTATCTCGACGAGGGGCTGGCTGCGCTGGTGGAGGGGCTCGTGCGCGGCGGGCGCCCTGAGGGGCTGGCGCCCTAAGATGGG
>VGTA01000868.1 GCA_016874875.1 Deltaproteobacteria bacterium
CCCCCGCCCCGCCCCGCCCAGCGCCCGCTCCGCCCTCCCCGCCCTGAGCGCCGCCCCGCGCGCCGCCCTGAGCGCCGCCCTGAGCGCCGCCCTGAGCGCCGCCCCGCGCGCCGCCCTGAGCGCCGCCCTGAGCGCCGCCCTGAGCGCCGCCCTGAGCGCCGCGCTCGCGGCGCCCGCGGGGGCGCAGGTGCGCCTCGAGGTCAAGGCGGGGGGCTTCTCGCTGGTCAACGAGAGCGCGCACGCGCTGGTGGACCTGAGCCGCGGCGGCGTGTCGCTCGACCTCCTGCCCCCCGGGTCCACCTGGGCGGGGGAGGACGCGCCGCTCAAGGACCTCCTCGGGCGAGAGGTGCCGCTGGCGGTGAGCGCGCGCTTCCCCGTGCGGGGGTGGGGGGCGGCGCTGGCGGACGCGCAGCCGGGGGACCTGGTCTGGGCGGCGCTCCACCTGCGGACGGCGGGCATGCCGCCGAGCGACCTCAGCCCCCTCGGGGCGCCCCTCGGGGCGCCGGCGCTGGCGGAGGAGGTGGTGGCGCTGCGGGGGGTGAGCGCGGAGGTGGCGTCGTCGTGGCTCGGTGACGAGCCCCTGCGCCTGGCGCTCGTGGCCTACGCGGCGCGCCACGCGCCCCCCGGCGCGCTGCTGCCCGGGCTGTTCGCGCGGGTGTCGCCCTCCGCGCCGCCGCCCCCGCCCTCGCCCGGCTACGAGCGCCTGCCCGCCGCCGTCGACTCGCTGCGCGAGGCGGTGGAGGCCCACGGCGCCGACGCCCTCTCCGCCCTGCTCGGGAGCGCGGCGTGGGCGGCGGACAGGGGGTTCGACGACCCCCTCTTGGCGCTCGCGCTCGGCGACGAGGAGACGCTGCTGCTGGCGCTCGCGGGGCGCGACCCGACAGCGGCGGCGCGGGCGCGCGCGGCGCTCGAGGAGGACCTGCGGGGCGGGGTGGCGCCCCTCGCGCGCGCCTTCATCGCGGCGCAGAGGGCCGCGGGCGCGGACGTGCCGGGGCGCGCGGTGCGCCTGGCGCTGGCGTACGCGCGCGCCGGCCAGACGCCGGAGCCAGGGGCGTCGTCGCAGGCGCTCTGCGGCGCCCTCGACGCGCTAGCGGGGCGCGCGCTCAACGCCAAGCGCCCCCTGGCGGCGCAGGGGTACCTGTCGCTGGCGCAGCCGGCGTGCCAGGGGGCGCCCTACGCGCTCGCGCGGTCGGCGGAGCTCATGCGCGCGCGGGGGGATATGGGGTTTTTCGCCGGCGACTACGAGGGGGCGCAGCACTGGTATCGGGGGGCGCTGCTCTTGAGCGACGAGCCCATGAATCGCGTGCGCCTGATCGACACCCTCGCGCAGCTCTCGCTGCGGTACCTCGCGCAGGGGGAGCACAAGCGCGCGCGCGCGCTGCTCGATGAGGCGCGCGGCTGGGACGACGTGTCGCTGCCGCCGCGCGAGCTCCTCAAAGCCGCCGACGCCCTGCAGCCTCGCGCCGACGGGCGCGCCCGCCTAGGGCTCATCCTGATCAGCGCCGTGCTCGGGGTGGTGGCGCTGATGCAGCTCCTCAAGGCGCTGTTCGGTGACCTCGACGCCCGCAAGCGCCGCCCGAGGCCCGCGGCGGGGGAGGGCGGGCGGTGAGCGTCTTGCGCTGCAGCGCGCAGGGCTGCCCGCGCGCCCTCTGGCTTCAAGGGGAGGGCGCGCCCACGCCCATCGAGAGCAACGGCACGTGCATGAGCTGCCGGCAGGTGGTGCTCTGCGTGGACCACCTGAAGGCGACGTGGGCGGAGGGGCGCGGGGCGTGCCCGAGCTGCGGGCAGCGGCGGTGGGTGGTGCGCCTGCTCCCCAACACGCGCTTCTCTCCGCAGCTCCAGCAGTCGATTCTGGAGGCGGGGGGGCAGGTGAAGCCGGTGGACGCGCCGCAGGGCGCGCCGCAGGGCGCGCCGCAGGGCGCCCCCCCCCCTAGTCGCCCAGGGGCCCCGCAGCCCCTCGGCGCGCGCGCGGGGCGCGCCTACCAGAGCGCGAGTCGCACGCAGGGGCGCGCCGACCCCGCCCCCGCGCCGGACGCGCTCGACGCC
>VGTA01000869.1 GCA_016874875.1 Deltaproteobacteria bacterium
GAGCTGAGCGAGCAGGCGGCGCGAGGCGGGGCATGCGGTGCTCTCTTTCTAGGGGGATGTGTGGTAGGTTGTGTTGGGGGTGTTGCCCCTCGGGGCGGCGCTCAACACCACTATGGTCAAGGTTTGTGCGATGGAGAATCAACGGGGAAACGCTCAAATCTCTGCGCCCGCCGCGCTCTTGTGGCGCCCCCTCGCCGCCGGTCACCCGCTCGGCTGGGTAGCGGCGCGCGGCCTGCCCCCCGGCGGCGCCCTGCTCGACAGCGGGCCGCCGCCGACCGTGGACCCGCGCGCCCGCTTCTCGGCGCTCTGCCTGCGCCCCGTGGAGGTGCTGTGCCTTGAGGCGCTCGACGCGGAGGGGCGCGGCCCGGGGGGCGAGGACCCGCTCGTGGCCCTCGAGGCGCTCGCGCGGGCGGGCGCGGCGGGCGCGGCGGGCGCGGCGGGCGCGGCGGACTCTGGGCCGCCCTGCCCGGCCCCCCTCACCGTCTGCGCGATCAGCTACGAGTGCGGGCGCGCCGTGGAGCGCCTGCCGCCGTCCCCCCCGCCCAGCGCCCGCGCCCCCGAGCGCCTCGCCCCGCCCCTGCCGGCGCTCTGGGCGGCGCGCTATGACGCGGCGTACGTGTGGGATGAGCTGGAGGGGCGCGGCTGGCTGGTGGGGCGCTCTGGCGCGGCGCTTGATGAGCTGGAGCGGGCGCTGGAGCGGGCGGGGACGCTCGAGCCCCCCGCCGCGCCCGCGCGCCCCCTCACGCGCGCGCCGCTCGCGCCCTTCTGGAGCCAAGCCGAGCACGCGGCGGCGGTGGAGGAGGCGCGGCGGCTCATGGCGGCGGGCGAGATCTACCAGGTCAACCTCACCACGCCCATGACCGCCGAGCTGCGGCCGGGGGTGACCGCGGTGGACGCCTACCGCGCCCTGCGCGCCCACAACCCCGCCGCCTTTGGGCTGTGTGTCCGCCTCGACGAGCGCCGCGCCGCGCTCTGCCTCAGCCCCGAGCGCCTGCTGCGGTGGGCGCCCGGCGGGGAGGCGCGGACCGAGCCCATCAAGGGCACGCGCCCCCGCCTGCGCGACGACGCGGCGGACGCCGCGCAGCGCGCAGACCTCGCGCGCAGCCCCAAGGACCGCGCCGAGCACCTGATGATCGTGGACCTCGAGCGCAACGACCTCGGGCGCGTGTGCGAGGTGGGCTCCGTGCGCGTGGAGGAGCTCAGCGCCCTGCGCAGCTACCCCACCCTGCACCACCTCGTGAGCGTGGTCACCGGCCGCCTGCGCCCCGGCGTGGGCCTCGCCGAGCTCCTGCGCGCCACCTTCCCCGGCGGCAGCGTCACGGGGGCGCCCAAGGCGCGCGCCATGGAGGTCATCGCGCGCCTTGAGCCAGCGGCGCGCGGGGTGTACTGCGGCGCGCTGGGCTACCTCGACCCGCGCGGGGGCGGCGACCTCAACATCCCCATCCGCACCGCCTGGGTGAGCGGCGAGCGCCTGTGCTACCACGCCGGCGGCGGCGTGGTGGCGGACTCGACGCCGGAGGGGGAGTGGGCGGAGCTGTGGGTGAAATCCGCGGCGGCCTCGCGCGGCCTCGGCTGGTGAGGCGGGCGCGCCTCAGAAGCTGCCGCCGAGCCCCAGCAGCGCGCTCCGCCCGTCGTAGACCACCGTGGGCGCGAGCTTGACGTCGAGGCCGGCGGTGGACTCCACGCGCTTGCGGACCTCGTCGTTGTGCTCGGAGATGGCGCTGCCAGCGAGGAGGGCGCCGAGGGCGGTGGTGACCACGTAGGTGCCCACGAGGAGCTTGAGCCCGAGGGGGCCGCCGTCATACGCGGTGCCGCGCGTCTGCTGCGCGTAGTTGCCCTTGGTCTGGAAGTACTTCTCTTTCGTCACCGAGCGGGGGTCGATTTCGAGGTGCTGGAGTGGATTCTTGGGAGTCGGCTCGCCGCGCGAGCAGGTGCTGGCGGGGACGACGGTGTTGGTGGGCGTGTGGACGCACACGTCCACCGCGGCGCTGTCGAGGGAGCCGCTGGCGAACGCGAGCCCCACGCCGTAGCCCACGGCGGCTC
>VGTA01000870.1 GCA_016874875.1 Deltaproteobacteria bacterium
CGCAGCCCTCGCCGCAGCCCTCGCCGCAGCCCTCGCCGCAGCCCTCGCCGCAGCCCTCGCCGCAGCCCTCGCCGCTCGCCTCCCCCGCCGGTCGCCCGCCCGCCAGCCCGCTGCACACCAGCTCCATGCTGCCCTTTAGCCCCCCGCGCTGGGAGGCGGAGCAGGACGAGCTGATCGCCCTCGACGACCTCGCGCCGCGCGTCGCCGAGGGCGCGGCGCCCTCGGCGGGGGGGGGCGCCCCCGCGCCGAGTCCGTGGCGCACGATGGGCCTCAGCGGCCTCACGCCGGAAGAGCTCGGGGTCCACGAGATGCCGCAGGGCGCGGCGCGCCCGGGCGGCGCGCGGCGCTGGTGGGGGCGGGCGTGGGGGCGGGCGCGGGCGCGGCGCGACGCGCTCCTGGAGTGGGGGCTGGGGCTGTGGGACCAGCTCCTCCTCCAGACGGGCTTTGACCGCGTGCCCCCCGCCCACCTCGCGCTCATCGCCCTGGCGCTCCTGGGGAGTCTGATGCTCGGGCGCCACCTCGGGCACGCCGCGCGACTCGACCCAGCGGAGGTGGAGGGCGCCCTGCGGCAGGCGCTGCGCGTGGGCGACGTGTCGCGCGCGGAGCGCGTCTTGGAGGAGGCGCGCGGCGATCTCCCCGCGGAGAGTCTGCCGCCCCTCGAGGCGCTCGTGGGGCGCGAGCGCCTCTACCAGACCTCGGACGCGGCGGCGCGGGCGGCGGCGCAGGCGGGCGACCCGCGCAGCGTCCTCACGGGCGTCGCCGCCCTCCCGCCCGACCACCCGCGCGCCGTCGCCCTCGCCCCCCTCGCGCAGGAGGCGCGGCGGCGACTCACCGAGACGCTGCTGGTGGGCGCGCGGCAGCACCTGTGGCGCGGAGAGCTGGCGAGCGCGCGGGCCGCCCTCGATGAGGCCGCCGCCCTCGCCGCCCTCGCGCCGCTCGCCCCCGCGCCGCTCGCCCCCGCGCCGTTCCGCCCCCTCGCCGCGCCGCTGCAGCTCCTGCGCTTCGCCCTCGCCCTCCACGCCGCCGAGCCCGCCCTGCGCGACCTCACGGTCAACCCCTCGCCGAGCGAGCAGCGCGCGCTAGAGAGGGCGGCGCAGCAGGCGCTCAGCGGCGACCGCGAGGGGGCGGCGCGCGAGCTGCGGGGCGCGACGCCGCAGGCGGGGGCGCGGCGCGCCCTCTTTGAGCTGCGCCTGCGCGCCCTCGAGGCGCCCGCGCAGGTGCCCAAGGCGCTCAAGGCCGCCCGCGCCAAGCGCCAATACGGCGAGGCCCTGCGCCTGAGCGCCGCGCCGTTCGTGTTGGGCTCCGCGCCGGACACGGCGGACCTCCGCGACCTCTATGCGGAGGCGATTCGCGCCTCGATCGCGCAGCGCCAGTACGTGGAGGTGGCCCCGTGGCTCACCCTCGCCCTCACCCTCGCGCCCGGCGACGGCGAGCTGACTCAGATCCAGCGCCAGCTCGCGGAGAACGCCCGCGCCTGGGTGACGCGCGCGGAGGCGGAGCTCGCCCGCGGCGACCTCAAGGAGGTGCAGACGCTGCTGAGGGCGGCGGAGGGCTTCTTGGGCGGGGAGGACCTAGCGCGGGCGAGGGCGCTGCGGGCGAGCGCGGGGCTGCGCTAGGGCGTCAGCGGCGGGCGCGCCCGAGGCGGGAGCGGCGCTGCGCGAGCAGCTCGCCCGCCACGCGGGTCATCTCGTCGAGGTCAAAGGGCTTGTCGAGGTGGCGGTCGGCGCCGTAGAGGGGGGCCGTGAGGGCGTTGACGGTCACGCCCACCGCCGTGAGCATCAAGATCAGGATGTCGTCGCAGCCCTCGCGCTCGCGCACGTAGCGCGTGATCTCCCAGCCCGTGAGGCCGGGCATCATCACGTCGAGGACCACGAGGTCCGGCTCGTCGGCGAGGATGACCTCGAGGGCCTCCTCGCCGTCCTCCGCCTCGACGATGTCGCAGCCGAGGGGCTCGAGCGCCACGCGCACGAGGGCGCGCACGGTGAGGTCGTCGTCAGCGAGGAGGACGAGGGGGCGGGCGCGGGGGGCGGGCGCGGCG
>VGTA01000871.1 GCA_016874875.1 Deltaproteobacteria bacterium
GGGGGGGGGGGTGGGGGGGCGGGGGGGGGGGGGGGGGGGGGGGCGGGGGCGGCGGGGGCGGCGCGGGCGAGCAGGAGCGCGCAGGGGAGCGCGCAGGAGCGAGCGAACCTCACGGCGCCACCTCCGCGCACGGCCACCAGCCGGGGGGCGTGGCGGTGAGGTCCCACTCGGGCTCCGCGCAGGGCTCCTCGGCGGGCGCGCCCACGCGGCAGCCGCGGAGGCGCCACTGCTGCGCGCCGCGGCAGGCGCTCTCGGTGCTCCGCAGGAGCAGGTCGGTGGGGCTGAGGCACACGAACTCCACGGCGCCGGCGAGGGGGTCGCGGGCGCCGCGCGTGGGCGGCGACTCGGCGGTGTCGCTCAGGGGCTCGCAGGCGACGTCCTGCAGGGCGGGGGTGGGCTCCTCCACGCGGAGGGGGACGGCGGCGTCGAGGGGGGCGGCGGCACAGGCGCCGTCGCCGGGCGGGGGCAGGGGCGCCCCGCCCGCCGCCCCCGCCCACGCCGGGGCGAGGAGGCGCAGGAGGGCGCCCACCCCCCCCTCCACGCGCAGGGCGCTGAAGCCGGGCGGGGGGGGCGGGCAGGCGTCACCGGGGGGGAGCGGGTAAAAGAAGGAGGGGGCGAAGTCGCCCTCGCGGAACGCCACGCGCAGCTGCGGGTCCTGCGCGAGGGAGGTGAAGGTGGCGCCGTAGAGCGCGTCGGGGTCGCGGGGGCCGTCGAAGGGGTCCTCGGGCTCGCGCGCCGAGCCCCCCGCGCCCGCGCCCTCATCTGCGCCCGCGCCCCCATCTGCGCCCCCGCCCTCGCTCCCGCCCGCGCCCCCCTCCGCCTCCCCGCCCCCGCGGCGCCCGATGCGCCGGGGGCGGCCCAAGGTGAGCTGCCCGTCGCCGTCGAGGTCATCAAAGAGCACCACCGAGGCGTAGCCCACGCGGGCGTCCGGGGTCCCGATGAGCACCTCAGCGCTCGGGAGCGCCGAGAGGGGCAGGAGCACCTCGCCGCCCTCGCGCAGCGCCGCCGCCGGCGCGGGGGCGGCGGCGGAGGCGAGGAGCGGGGCGACGCCGAGCGGGTCGCGGCAGGCGCGCAGGGTAAAGCTCAGCGCCTCCGGCGACAGCCCCCCCGCCGCGCCCGCGCCCCCCGCCGCGCGCCCGAGGGCGGCGGCGCACCAGGCGTCCGGGGAGTGCGCCGTGAGCCACAAGAGCGCCACGTGCGGGCGCGTCGGCGGGGCGCGCAGGGGCGCGGCGGGGGGCACGAGCGCCACGCGGAGGGTGGCGAGCGGCGGCGCGTCCCCCTCCACCCCCTTGAGCGACCCCACGCAGGAGAGCGCCGAGAGCGCCGAGAGCGCCGAGAGCGCCGAGAGCGCCGGAGGGCGCACGCGAGACGAGACACACATCATCAGAACCTCCACAGCGCGCCCACCGACTGCCCCGCCCCCGCCGCCCCGCCCTGCGGCGCGAGCGGCGCGGGGCGGTAGGCGAGCCAGCCGCGCAGGGCGAGCCCGAGCCCGCCGACGAGCTCAAGGGTGAGGGAGGCCTCCGCGCACAGCTCGAGCGCGAGCGCGGAGGAGGTGGCGTTGAGCGCGAGCGCCTCAGGTCCGAGGCGGGCGGCCTGGTGCCGCTCCCGGCGCTCGCGCACCCACACCGCCCCCGCCCCCGCCCCCAGCCACAGCGCCGCCCTCCCGCGCGCGAGGCGGGGCCCCGCGGCGAGCGCGAGGCGCACCTCGTCATGCGCCGCGCGCCACGCCGCCCCGCTCGCCTCCACCGCCCCATAGCTGAGGCGCGCCCCCCCCTCCCACCCCCCGCCCCACGCCAGCGCCGCCCGCGCCTGCGCCCCCACCGCCTCCCCAGAGGAGAGCGCGGCGGGCTGGGCGGAGAGGAGCCCGAGCTCCACGGTCTTGGCGGCGGCGCCGCCCTCGGGCGCGTCGGGGGGGGGCGAGGGGGCGGCGCTGGGGGGGGCGGCGCTGACGGGGGCGGCGAGGTCAAAGAGGAGGGCGGCGCAGAGCGCGGCGCCCCAAGGCGCGCAGCGCCGTCGCCGAGGCGGGGCGGGGGCG
>VGTA01000872.1 GCA_016874875.1 Deltaproteobacteria bacterium
GGGGCGGCGTCGGCGAGGGCAGCGTCGGGGCGCGCGGCGTCGGCGGGGAGGGCGGGGGCAGCGTCGACGGGCGTGGGGGGGAGGGCGGCGCGGGCGGTCTCCTCGCAGCCCGCGGCGAGCGTGAGCAGCGCTGTCCTGAGCGCTGTCCTGAGCGCTGTCCTGAGCGCTGTCCTGAGCGCTGTCCTGAGCTGCGTTCGGAGCAGCGTTGGGGGCCTCTGGGAGGGGGTCATCTCGGCTCCTGTGCGAGCGGCGCGGGCGACGCGCCGCTCCACTTTACATCAGCGCGCCTGCCCCGCTAGCCTCAACGTGCGGAGCGGGTCGCCTGCGGCGAAAACGCACGGCTCGACCGCGCCGCGCCACGCCCCACGCCCAAGGATTCACCGATGAGAGCCACCCCCCCGCGCGCGCCGCGCCCCCCAAGCGAGGCCACTGTCCGCCGCGCTGTCTTCTGCGCCGCCCGCCGCGCCTTTTTCTGCGCCGCCCTCCTGCTCGCCCCCGCCCCCGCCCGCGCTACCGTGGCGCGACGCGCCACCGTGGAGGGCCTCACCCGACAGGCAGACCTCGTGGCGCGCGTGGTGGTCCGCGCGCAGGAGGTCCCCAAGGAGCGCGGGCCGCAGGGGGAGATCTACACGCGCTTCACCCTCGAGGTGCTCGAGCGCCTCAAGGGCGACGCGCCGAACGCCCTCACGCTGCAGCAGCTCGGCGGGACCCTCGACGGCGTGACGCTCGCCGTCTCGGGGAGCGCGCCGCTCGCCGTGGGGCAGGAGGTGGTGCTCTTCCTCAAGCGCGACCCGACGCGCCCCCTCGTCTACCTGCTCTCGCTGGCGCAGGGCGCCTATTTCGTGAGCGCCGCCCCCGCGCGCCTCCTCCGCCAAGACCTGCGCGGGCTCACCTTCTACGCGGGGGCGGCGGACGCCGCCGCTAAGGGCGCCGCGCGCCCCCTCGACGCCCCCGAGGTCGCCCTCACGCTCGACGCGCTGCGGGCCCGCGTCCGCGCGGCGAGCGCCGCGCCGGTGGGGGTGACGCCGTGACGCGCGCCCCCCTCAGCGCCCTCAGCGCCCTCAGCGCCCTCAGCGCCCTCTGCGCCCTCAGCGCCCCCGCCGCCTACGCTTGGGAGCCCCTCAACGACGGCTACCCGCGCTGGCCGCGCCTCCCCGTCCGCTACCAGGTCAACGTCGCCTCCTCGCAGGAGCTCGGCGTGAGCGTCACGCGGCAGGTGGTGACGGCGAGCTACGCGGCGTGGACCGCGCCCGCCTGCTCGGGCTTGCGCGCGCAGGACCTCGGCGACACCACGGGCGCCTGGAACGCCAACGACGGCGTCAACACGCTCGTCTGGATCTACAACGCCTCCCGCCGCCCCGCGGAGCTCGCCGGCGCCGAGACCATCGGGGTGACGCTCACCTACTACTCCGGCGACACCATCTACGACGGCGACATCCTGTTCAACGGCATCGACCACGACTGGACCACCAACGCCGTCCGCTCCGGGCAGGTGGACGCGCAGTCGATCATCACCCACGAGGTGGGCCACGAGCTCGGCCTCGGGCACAGCCCGAGCACCGAGGCGACCATGTACTACGCCTACGTGGGCGGCGCCGGCTCGCGCACGCTCGACACGGACGACATCCAGGGCGTCTGCTCCCTCTACCCGGCGGCCAGCGCCCCCCAGTGCGCCCGCGACGCCGACTGCGGCGCGGGGCGCGTGTGCGCCGGCGGCACCTGCGTTGACGCCACGCAGAGCAGCGGCGGCGTGGGCGAGGCGTGCGGCGTGGACGGCTGCGTCGACGGGCTCGTGTGCGTGCAGGCGGAGGGGGGGGAGCCGTTCTGCACGGCCGTGTGCGCCGGCGACGAGTGCCCCACGGCATGGTCGTGCCAGGGGGTGAGCTCGAGCCAGGGGCCCATCAATCTCTGCCTCCCCTCCGGCGAGGTCTCGGGCAGCGCGGGCTTCGGCGACCCCTGCGACTCCGGCCCCGAGTGCTCGAGCGGGCTCTGCGTCACCGACGGGGCGCGCGCCTTTTGCACCGAGGTCTGC
>VGTA01000873.1 GCA_016874875.1 Deltaproteobacteria bacterium
GCGGCGCGGGGGGGAGCGCGGGGGGCGGGGAGGAGGGACTCGCCGAGGCGCTCTGGGCGTGGGTCTGCGGGGGAGAGGGCGGCGCGCGCGGTGCGGCGGCGCGCGCCGCGCGAGAGGCATGGGGCGCGCACGCGCCCGCCGAGAGCGCCCGGTGGTGGGGGGAGCGCCTGCTGCTGCACGCGCTCGCGGGCGTGGCGCTCGGGGGGCGTTTGGTGGTGTGCGTGCGCAACGCGCAGGCGCTCACGGAGGAGGACGCGCGGCTGTGCGCGCGCCTCCTCGCCCCCGTCCTGCAAGAGCCCCCAGCGCTCCCCGTCCCCCTCGCCCCTAGCGCCTCCGTCGCGCCTATGGCGCCCATCGCGCCCGTCGCGCCCCACGCGCCCCACGCGCCCCACGCGCCCCACGCGCCCCTCGCCCTCGCCGCGCCCGAGCTCCTCTTCGTCCTCAGCGCCCCCCCAGGCGCCCCCCTCCCCGCGGCGCTAGCGCAGCGCGATGACCTCAGCGCCCTCAGCGCCCCCGACGCGACGACGGCGGCGGGGCGCGCGCGCGCGCTGCTGGCGCGCGCCGCGGCGCTTGAGGGCGGCGCGGGCGGCGACGGGGGCGCGGGGGAGGTGGCGGGGGCGCTGGCGGGGGGGGCGGGGGAGGGGGTGACGGACGACGACGTCGCCGAGGCGCTGCGCTGCCTCGCGGAGGCGGGGCAGCTGGGGTGGGACGGGGGGTGGGCGCTCACGCCGCTCACGCCGCCGTCGGCGCCCCGCCTGGCGACGGGGGCCCGGCTCGCGGCGCGGCGCTGGGCGCTGGCGGGCGGCGCGGCGCCGGGCGGCGAGGCGGACGCCGCCTCAGACGCCGCCTCAGACGCCGCCTCAGACGCCGCCTCAGACGCCCCCGCGGGCGCACGCCCCCGCGCTGATCTCGCGGACCTGCTGAGCGAGGAGGCGCTCACGCGCCTCGCCGGGGCGCCGCGGGGGAGCGCGGCGTGGGCGGCGGCGCGGGGGGGGCTGATGGCGCTGTGCGCGCGGCGCGGAGACTTAGACCTCGCGGCGCACTTCGCCGAGGAGGCGCTCGGCGGGGGCGGCGCGTTGCCCGCCGGCGCGCTGCTCGGGTTGCTGGGGGCGCGCGCGCGCCTCGCCCTCGCCGGCGCGCGCGCCGCGGAGCCGGCGGAGGCGCTCAGGGCGGCGTGGGGAGCGGCGGAGGCGGCGGGGGACGTGGCGGCGCAGGCGCGGGCCCTCGCGCTGGCAGGGCGGCGGGCGGCGGCCGCGGGGCAGCTGGGGCGCGCGGCGCGCCTCCTCGAGCGCGCGGAGCGCCGGTGGGGGCTGGTGGGCGCGCCCGCGGAGGAGGGGCGCTGCGCGGTGGAGCGGGCGCAGCTCCTGCGGCAGGCGGGCGCCCTGCGCGACGCCCGCGCGGCGGCGGAGGGGCTGCGCGCCCACTCGCCCGAGGCGCCGCTCAGCGCCCGCGGCCTGCGCCGCGGGGAGGCCGGCGCGCTGCTGCACGCGCTCACGCTCTGCGACGCTGGGCTGCACGAGGAGGCCCTCGCGGCGCTCGCGCCGCGCGCGGGGCGCGTGGACGAGGCGCTCGCCGCCGCCGCCGCGGTCGCCGCCGACGTCGACCTCCTGAGCGCCGCCCTCGCCCTCGACGCGCTCGTGTCGCACGCGCTCTCCCTCGCGCGCCTCGCCCGCGCCATGGGGGCGCGGGCGGCACCGGAGGGCGCCCTGCTCGAGGTGGCGAGCGCGGCGCGCGCTCGGGCGCGCGCGGCGCGCCTGCACCCGCGCGCCGCCCCGCGCCACGTCCTCGGCGCGCGCCTCGCGGAGGTGCTCGTGGCCCTCAGCGCGCCGCGCGACGCGGGGGGCGGGGGGCGGCTCGCGCTCACGGGCGCCCTCTCTGACCTCGAGCGCGCCTGGGGGGGGCGTGCGGCGGAGGGGGCGCTCGACCTGCGCGCCACCCTCCGCTACGCCCTGTGTCACGCGGAGGTGGCGGCGGCGCGGGGGGACGGCTTTGGGGTGGCGGAGGCGGCGTCGATAGCACGCCCG
>VGTA01000874.1 GCA_016874875.1 Deltaproteobacteria bacterium
GGGTTCGTGGGGCTGCTCGCCCCCCACGCCGTGCGCCCGCGCCTGCGGGGGGAGGGGGCGTGGCTGCTGCCGCTCTCGGCGCTGTGGGGGGCGGCGGGGCTGTGCGCCTGCGACGCGCTGGGGCGGCTCACGCCCTCGCCGCTGCCCATCGGGGCGGTGACGGGGCTGCTGGGGGGCGCGGCGCTGCTCGCGGCGCTCCGCCGAGGGGCGCGCGCGTGACCCCGGCGCCCGCCGCGCCCCACCTGCTCCTAGAGGGGCTGCGCGGCACCCACGCGCCCCGCGCCCCGGTGTGGCTCGAGGCGCGCGGGGGGCTGCTCGGGCTCCTAGGGCCCAACGGCGTGGGCAAGTCCACGCTGCTGCGGCTCATCTTGGGGGCGGAGCCCGCCGCGGAGGGGCGCGCGCTGCTCAACGGCGCGCCGGTGCGCGCCCTGCCCCCCGCGGCGCGCGCAGCGCGCGTGTGCTACCTGCCGCAGGAGCCCCCCGCCTCGCCCCACTGGACCCTCGAGGAGCTCGCCGAGCAGGGGGCCGCGGACGCCGGCGCGGCGCGCGCCGCCCTCGCCGCGCTCGGACTCGCCCCCCTCGCCGCGCGCGCCCTCGGCGAGGTGAGCGGCGGCGAGCGGCGGCGCGCCTTCCTCGCCCGCGCCCTCGCGCAGCGCGCCGCCCTCACGCTGCTCGACGAGCCCCTCGCCCACCTCGACTGGGCGCAGGCGGAGTCGCACCTCCGCCTGCTCCGCGCCGACGCGCGCGCGCGCAGCGCGCTCACGCTCATCACGCTCCACGACCTCAACCTCGCCGCGCTCTACTGCGACGAGGTGCTCCTGCTCGCGCCGAGCGGCGAGGCGTGGCGCGGGTCGCCGGCGGCGGCGCTCACCGCCCCCCACCTCCGCGCCGCCTTCGGCGCCGAGCCCCTCCTCGTCCCCCACCCGCGCGCGCTCGGCGCGCCGCAGGTGCTGCCGTGGGGCGAGGGCTGAGGGGGGCAGGCGAAAACGCGCGCGCCCGCCGCGGCGCATCAACGCGGGGGGCGCTCGGTATAGGCTAGGGCAGCGCGGGCTAGGGCGGCGCCGCGGGTAGGGCAGCGCGCCGGGTAGGGCAGCGCCGGGTAGGGCGGCGCGCGCGGGGCGCCTTACTTGGTGGGGGTCTCGTAGTTGCACTTCTCGCAGACCCAGAACATGCCGCTCGGGCGGTTCTGGCGGACAAACTTCACCACGATCATCTTGGGGTTCTGGCAGGAGGGGCACTCCTTGGCCTTACCGGCGTCACGGTCGGAGCGAATCGCGAGCTTTGCGGGGCGTGTACCCATGGGGGATTCTCCTCAATTGGTCGCCGCGCGGGGCGGGGCGGAGGGTGGGGGAGGCGGGGCCTCGGGGTTGAGAGCGGGGCGTATGATGGTGGGTGCGCGCGGCTTTGTCAAGGGGGTTGCGGCGTCGGGGCGCGCGCCCCGCGGCGCGCTACGCGCTACGCGCCGCCGAGCGCGCCGCCGACGCTCGCGTCGCCCTCAAAGTGCGACGCGTCGATGTTGGAGTCCTCGCCCGTGGCGCGCAGGTAGCTCTGCGAGTCCACGAGGCCGCCGCGCGCCGCCGCCTTGAGGAGCTCGGCGCAGCGGGCGAGCTGGTCGGTGACGCTCACGGCGGCGCCCTCCACCGGGCGCGAGGCGGCGAGGGCGTCCTTGAGCCCGAGCACCATCGGCAGACTCACGCCGCCGAGGAAGTTGACGTGGGGGTGGGGCATCGAGAGGGCGATGGTGGCGCTCGTGCCGCCGAGCAGGTCGCCGAGCACCAGCGCCCCGTCCTCGGCCGGCACGACCGCCACGGCGGCGGCGAGGGCGCGGTACAGGTCGCCCTCGGAGTCGCTGAGGGCGAACCCCACCGCCCGCAGCGGCGGCGGGGCGCCGGTGAGCTGCTCGCAGAGGGCCACGAGGGCGTCGCAGAGGGGGGCGGGCGCGAACAAGAGGGCGTGGAGCATGGCGCGGTCCTGTGGGCGGGGCGGGGGAGGCGGGCGGGGGAGGCGGGGCGAGGCG
>VGTA01000875.1 GCA_016874875.1 Deltaproteobacteria bacterium
CAGAGCTGTCGATCACAGCGCTCCCCCTCCGCGCAGTCCGAAGAGGTGGCGCACTGCCCCACGCAGCGCCCGTCGAGGCACACGCGGGGCGCGGAGCAGGCGGCGGGGCCGCCGCAGGGCGCCTGGGTGGCGCCCGTGAGCTCTAGGCAGCCCGCGCCGACCGCGGCGCTGAGCAGGGCGCTGAGGGGGACGCTGAGGGGGACGCTGAGGGGGACGCTGAGGGGGGCGCTGAGCAAGGAGCGGAGGGCGGCGCGCAGGGCGGCGCGGAGGGGGCGCGAGAGGGTGGAGGGGAGGCGCATGGGAGACCTTTCGGGTGTCGCCGCGGAGGGGCGCTCGGCGGGGGGCACATTACTTGACTTGCGCCCTCTCTGGAAATGCTAGAAGATCTCGCGCCGCGAGCCTCTCGGCTCCGCCCGGTGAATCCCTCCCATAAATGACCCTAGCCACACACACGGCCCTCACTCACACACGAGAGGAATCTCCCAGTGATACCGCACGTCCTCCCCCGCTCCGCGCTCGCCCTCTTGGGCGCGCTCTCCTGTGTCGCCTGCGATGACGGCGACGTGACCGGTGATGGGGGCGCCACGCCCACCGCCGGCGCCACGCCCACCGCCGGCGCCACGCCCACCGCCGGCGCCACGCCCACCGCCGGCGCCACGCCCACCGCCGGCGCCACGCCCACCGCCGGCGCCACCCCCCCCGCTGGCGCAACCCCCGCCGGCGGCGCGATGACGACGCCCCCCATGGGCGGCGTGATGTTGATGCCCCCCGTGGGCGGGATGATGACGCCCCCCGCGGGCGGGGTGTCCTCGGACGGCGCGACCTGCCTCGATATCTTGTCCTGTATACAGGAGCGCATGTGCGCCGACATCGGCTGCATTGAGGCGTGCGAGAGCACGGGCTCGATGGAGGGCCAGGAGACCTTCCGCGCCTTCTTCAGCTGCCTGCGGCGCGCCTCGATGACCTGCGCGGAGAACGACGAGGCGTGCTTGGCGATGGCGTGCGGGGCGGAGGGGCAGGCGTGCGAGGCGGGCGGCGGCAGCGTGACGCCGCCGCCGCCGCCGGCGGGCGACCTCAGCTGCGCGGAGGTGATCTTCTGCGTCAGCCAGTGCCCTCAGACCGACGCCGCCTGCCAGCAGGGCTGCATCGGCGCGGCGAGCGCGGAGGCCACCCCCATCATCAACGCCTACGGGCGGTGCCTCCAGACCAACATGTGTCAGACCCAAGAGTGCGCGCAGATGAACTGCTCGGCGGAGTACGAAGCCTGCCTCCCGTTGGGCATGAGCGGCTGCGCGGAGGTGCTCACCTGCATGGCGGGCTGCCGTGACGCGGAGTGCGCCTTCGGCTGCCAGCAGCAAGGGGACGCGGAGGGGCGCGCGCTCCTCATCTCGCTCTTCAACTGCCTTCAGACCAACAGCTGCCGTGACCCCTCCGCCTGCCCCGCGTGCAGCGGGGATTATGGCGCCTGTCAGGCGAACTGAGGGGGGCGTGACTCCGGAGCGCGTGGCGGTGCGGGGCGCGCTCTGGCGCTTCTGCGCGGTGGGCGCCTCGGGAGTCGTCGTCAACCTCGGCGCCCTAGCGGCGCTCACCGGGGCGGGGGTGGTGAGCTCGCTGGCCTCGGCGCTCGCGATCGAGCTCTCGATCCTCTCCAATTTCGCTCTCAACGACCGCTGGACCTTCTTGGCGGCCCGCGAGGGGCGCGGGGACACGTGGGGGGGGCGCCTAGCGCGCTTTCAGCTCGTGTCGCTGGTGGGGGCGCTGGCGCAGTGGGTGACGTTCCTGCTGGGCGTCCTCGCGGTGGCGCGCTTGGGGCTCGTGGAGGGGGCGTGGGCAGCGTACGCGCCCACGCTCGCGCGCGGGCCGCTGGCGGTGGTCTGCGCGCCGCCCCCCGTGGGGGCGTGGCAGTACGGGGCGCAGCTCGCGGGGGTGGGCGTGGCGACGACGTGGAACTTCTTAGCGAACTTCTACTGGACCTGGGGGCGGGTGGCGGGGCGGTGAGGGGGGGGC
>VGTA01000876.1 GCA_016874875.1 Deltaproteobacteria bacterium
GGGGGGCCCCCACCCCCCCCCCCCCCCCCGCAGGAGCCGGCCATGCGCACGCGCTTTGAGAACGTCAGCGTCAAGTCCCTCACACACATCGACGCCCCCGAGCGCGTCACGTCGGCGGAGCTGGAGGCGCGGCTGGCGCCCACCTTCTCGCGGCTCGGCATGCGCCCCGGGGTGCTCGAGGGGGTGGCGGGCATCAAGGCGCGGCGGATGTGGGGGGCGGAGGTGAAGCCGAGCGAGGCGGCGGCGGAGGCAGGGCGACTCGCCCTGGCGCGCTCGGGGCTGCCGGCGAGCGCGATCGGCGCCCTGGTCAACACCTCGGTCTGTCGTGATTTCCTTGAGCCCTCGACGGCGAGTCACGTGCACAGGCGCCTCGAGCTCTCGCCGATGTGCCTCAACCTCGACCTCGGTAACGCCTGCCTCGGCTTTATTAACGGGATGGATTTCGTCGGGCGTATGATCGAGCGCGGGGAGATCGAGTACGGGCTGGTGGTGGATGGGGAGAACGCGCGCGAGGTGGTGGAGGCGACCATCGCGCGCCTCAACGGCGAGGATGTGACGGAGGCGCAGGTGCGCGAGCAGTTCGCGACGCTCACGCTCGGGTCGGGGGCGGCGGCGATGGTGCTGTGTCGGCGTGACCTCGCGCCGCGCGCGCCGCGCTACCTCGGCGGGGTGGGGCTCACCGCCACGGAGCACGCGGGGCTGTGTGAGGGGCACGCGCACTTTATGCGGACGGACACCAAGCGCCTGCTGGCGGAGGGGGTGGCGCTGGCGGGGCGCGTGTGGGCGCGGGCGCAGGCGGAGCTCGGCTGGAGCGCAGCGGCGCTCGATCACCTGGTGATGCATCAGGTGAGTCAGGTGCACACGCTCACGCTCGGGCGGGCGCTGGGGCTGCCCCTCGAGAAGGCCTTCTCGACCTTTGATGAGCTGGGCAACATCGGGCCAGCGGCGGTGCCGATCACGCTCTCTAGGGCGTCGGTGGCGCGCGCCTTTGCGCCCGGGGACCGGGTGGCGCTGATGGCGATCGGGAGCGGGCTGAGCTGCGAGATGTCGGAGATCGAGTGGGGCGAGGAGGGCTGCTGAGTGAGCGCGCCGCACCCGGCCCTCGCGCGCTTCCCGCGCGCCCTCTACCCGTTTGAGCCGCGCCGCGCCCGGGTGGGGGGCGGCGGGCGCTTTGAGGTGAGCTATCTCGATGAGGGGCCGGCGGGCGGGCCGCTCGTGTTGCTCGTGCACGGGAATCCGACCTGGTCGCTCTACTTCCGCGAGGTGGTCAAGGGGCTGGCGGCGGCGGGGCTGCGCGCGGTGGCGCTCGATCACGTGGGCTGTGGGCTCTCGGAGAAGCCCTCAGCGCGCGAGTACCCCTATACGCTCGCGCAGCGCATCGAGGACCTCGAGGCGCTGGTGGCGCACCTGGGGCTGGCGGGGCGCCCCTTTCACCTCGTGGCGCATGACTGGGGGGGGGCGATCGGCTTTGGGTTCGCAGGGCGCCACGCGGCGCGCGCGCAGCGCCTCGTGGCGCTCAACACCGCCGCCTTCCACATCCCCGGCGATAAGCGGCTGCCGCCGTCGCTGCGCCTCGGGCGGGATTTCGCGCTAGGGCGCCTCTTGATTCAGGGCCTCAACGCCTTCAGCGCCCTCGCGACGCGCTGGGCGGTGGCGCGCCCGCTGTCGGCGGAGCTGCGGGCGGCGTATGTGGCGCCTTATGGGTCGTGGGCGGAGCGGGTGGCCACGTATCAGTTTGTGCGGGATATCCCGCTCGGGCCCGAGGACGCGTCGTATGGGGCGCTGTGCGCGGTGCAGGAGGGGCTCGGGGCCCTCGAGGGGTGTCCGCTGCTCTTGGGGTGGGGGCTGCGGGATTTTGTGTTTGATGAGAGCTTCTTGCGGGTGTGGCGGGCGCGCTTCCCAGGGGCGGCGGTGCACGCCTACGCGGACGCGGGGCACTATGTCCTCGAGGACAAGGGGGCGGAGCTGGCGCCGCTGATCTGCGCGTTCTTGGCG
>VGTA01000877.1 GCA_016874875.1 Deltaproteobacteria bacterium
GCCCAGGCCCCGGCGCCCCCCTCGCCCAACCCCCCGGCGCTCAGGAGCCCGACGAGGAGCGCGAGCGCCCCGAGGAGGGCCCCGAGGAGCGCCGCGAGGGGCGCGCTGCGGGCGGGGGCGGGGGCCGGGGCCGGGGCGGGGGCGCGCTCGCCGCGCGGGGGCGGGGCGGGCGGGGGCGGGGCGCCGGCGGGGGGCTGGAGCATTTTTTGATCCCTTCACTTGAGCGCTTGAGCGCCACCGCTACAGGCGCTAGTGTGACCACCCACCTTGAGCGCGAGGGGGCGCGCCCGCGCGAGGCGCCCTCACAGGAGCCCAGATGAACGTAAAAGACGCCGTGAGCGCCTTCAACGACTATCTACAGTCTCAGGGCCTCAAGCTCACGCGCCAGCGCGCGCTGATCACCGAGGTCTTCTTTGACCCCGCCAAGCGCGCCGACCACCCCACGGTGGAGGAGCTGTACCTGCGCGTCAAGGGGCGCGACTCCACGGTGGGGCACGCCACCGTCTACCGCACGCTCAAGCTGCTCGTGGACGGCAAGCTGGCCACCCCCAACCGCATCGGCGAGGACCTCACTCGCTACGAGCCCGAGGTGCCCGGCGAGCACCACGACCACATGGTGTGCGCCGAGTGCGGGCTGATCATCGAGTTCGAGGACGCCGAGATCGAGCGCCTGCAGGAGCAGGTGGCGGCGCGCCACGGCTTCGCGCTGCGCGACCACAGCATGAACCTCGTGGTGGCGCCCCGGGGCGACTGCGCGCGCGCGGACTGCCTCAAGGGGGCGGCGGGGGAGGCGAGGGGGGCGGGGGCGGCGCGCTGAGGGACCACCACAGCGCCCCCCCCAGGCACGCCCGCCCCGCGTGCCACGCCGCCGCCGCCGGCCCGAGGTGCGCGAGGTGGAGCGCGCTCCACGCCTCCATCGGCGCCCACGCCGCCCACGCCCACCCCCACGCAGCGCGGCTCGTGGGGCGCAGGGCGAGGGCGAGGCGCCCGAGGGCGAGCCAGCCGAGCTGCTCGAGCCCCACGAGCCCCCCCGCCCCCACGAGCCCCGGGTAGAGGAGCTCCTGCGCGGCGGCGGGGTTGAGGGCGGCGAGGGCGCCGCCGAGCGCGTCGGTGAGCGCCGCCAGCGCCGCCAGCGCCGCCCGCGCCGCCCGCGCCGCCCGCGCCGCCCGCGCCGCCCGCCGCGCTCCCCTCAAGGGACCACCGTCACCGGCGCCCCCGGATGCCCCTCCCCAAAGGTGATATACCGCGACACGTACGACGGCGCCGCCTGCCACACGCCCACGTCAAAGCTCACCTCCCCCTGCGCCACGGCGCTCAAGAAGACGGTGGCGAGGTGCCCCTCGGCGGCGCGGGCGCCGCTGAGGCCGGTGATCGTGAGGCGCACCTGCGAGGCGCCGTACTCCGCGGCGAAGGCCTGCAGCCCCGCCGCGTCCGCCGCCGCGCCCGTCTCGTGCCCGAGCAGCGAGAGGGCGAAGAGCGTGTAGTTGAGGCGCAGGTCCAAGAAGCGCGGGCGCAGCGCCTCCACGGGCTCCTCGAGCCACACCTCCACCCCCGGGAAGGCGCCCACGTGGGGGCGGAGGGAGAGCATGGGGCGGGGGGGCGACAGCGAGAGGCACTCGGCGGCGTCGGGGGCGCCGTCAAAGTCGAGGTCGCCGGTGAGGGGGGCGGGCGCGTCGGTGAGCGCGCAGCTGAGCTCCGCGCGGTCGTCGAGGCCGTCGCCGTCGGCGTCCCCGCCGCCGGCGTTGTGCGTGGCGGGGTCGCAGGGGGCGGGGCTGAGGGTCCCGTCGTCGCACGCGTAGCCGCGCCACACGCAGTCGGGGTCGGGGCTGAGGCTGAGGTCGAGCAGCCCCGTCGCCCCCCCCTTGACGTCCGCCGTCGCCTGCGCCAGCGTCGCGCCGGTCCCCGCCCACGCCGCCTGCAGGCCGGGCGCCGCGGCGGGGGGCGTGAGGTCATCGCGGCGCGGGCCCGGGGCGCGCGCCGGCGCCCCCCC
>VGTA01000878.1 GCA_016874875.1 Deltaproteobacteria bacterium
TCAACGCACACTTTCGCTTCGTGGACGCCACCGCCGCCGCCGTCGTCCACGGCGAGGCGCGCGCCGCCCTCAGTGAGATCGTTGGGAAGGACAACAGCTACCTCAGGGTGTGGAGCGAGTATCATGAGCGTGAGAGCCAGGTCATCTTAGGGCAGGCGATGGACTTTGGGGCGCTCGAGTATGTGAGCACGCACCAGCGCGTTGAGGATGACGGCTGGAGCTTTGAGCTTGTGCCGAGCCCTGAGATCGATCAGCGCATTCAGCAGCTTAAGGACCTCGGGCGCGTTGAGCTGATCGCGAGCGAAGAGGAGCCCTCGGTGGACAGCGAAGGGAAGTGGCGAGGCGTGAAGGTCGACAAGCAGACCCTCTCAGCGCCGGTGCTCAGCTGGCGGCGGCGGGAGGGGCTCCTCGACCTCGTCCCCCCCACCGCCGCGGAGCCGCAGCCTCCGCCGCCAGATGTGGGTTACCTCTCCTTGTCGCTCTCGGGCGACATCATGCGCCTCGCGCGCCGTAAGCAGGCGGAGGAGGCCCTGCGGAGTGGGCAGGTGGAGATCCCTCAGCTCGGCCTCCTCATGGAGGGGCGCCCGGCGCCCATGAGCCGCCGCCCCCCGATCCACCTCGACACGCCGAGTCTCAAGCGCGCGCTCCGCGAGGCCTTCGGCGGCGGCAGGCCTACCCCTCGTCAGCTATGGGCCATCGAGGTGGCCCTCAACACCCCTGACCTCTGCTTGATTCAGGGGCCGCCCGGCACGGGCAAGACCAAGGTCATCACCGCGATCCAGCACTGCCTCGCCGCCCTCGCCGAGAAGGGGAAAGAGGTCTCGAACCAGGTCCTGGTGACCGCGGCGCAGCACGACGCGGTGGAGAACGTGGCGGCGCGCTCTAAGATCTTTGGGCTCCCCGCCATGAAGGTGGGGCGCCGGCGCGGCGCGCGCGAGGAGGAGGGGGTCAGCAACATCACCCGTCTGTTCTCCGCTGAGCGCGTGGAGGCGCTGCGGGCTACGCTGCGCGTGACGCCCCTCACCGCGCGCCTCGACGAGGTCCGCAGCGCGGTGATCAACGCGCAGCTCTCCAAGGGCACACCCGCTGAGCACGCGGCGCGCCTCAGGGAGGTGCTGCGGCTCTTGCGCACGCCTGAGCCGCTCGTGGACCTCAGCCCAGGACTCGCTGAGCGAATCGCCTCTTGCGCCACGGAGCTCGAGCGCGCCGCCATCGGCGGCGGCGACGCGGAGGAGCTGGCCAGGAGGGTTAAATCCACGCGCGCGGTCCGCGTCACGCCCAGCACGTTCGCCGACGACGGGCCCCTCCGCGCCCGCGCCGCCCTCCTTGGCCTCGACGCGCTCCTCTCGCCTGCCCTCCGCGCCTTCCTTGAGCGCTGCGCCGCCGTGGACCTCGAGGAGGAGCAGGAGGAGGCGGCGCGCCGCGGCGTGGCCGTCGAGGAGGCGCTTGTTTGGGTTCAGGAGGGGGCGTCGCTGCGCGACGCCCTCCTCGACGAGCTCACGCAGCCTCCCGCGCAGCCCGTTGCCCCCCTTAACGATGAGACGCATGAGGCCCTCAAGGGCCTCCTCGGTGCGCTCGTCACGCTCCTCAAGCGCAGCCGCCTGGGAGAGCTCGGCGTGATCGCTGACTACATCGAAGCCCTCGAGAGCGACCTCCCGCTCTTGCAGTCCACCCTCGAGGAGTACACCTTCACCCTCGCGGCGACGCTCCAGCAGGCGGCGGGGCGGGCCATGCGCGACGCGGTGGGCGTGGAGACAGGGACGCCCTTCTTTGACTCTGTGATCGTGGA
This sequence comes from Deltaproteobacteria bacterium, assembly GCA_016874875.1. GTDB lineage: Bacteria > Myxococcota_A > Bradymonadia > UBA7976 > VGTA01 > VGTA01. The sequence continues at coordinate 1,790 of VGTA01000878.1, forward strand.
CGAGGCGGCGCGCGCGCACCCCCTCGACCTCTTCATCCCCCTCTCCATGGCCAAGCGCCGTGTGGCGCTCGTGGGGGACCACCGCCAGCTCCCTCACCTGCTCGAGCCCGACGTGGAGCGCCTCTTGGTGAGGGAGGTGGAGGAGGGGTCGGTCTCGGAGGAGACCCTCAAGGCCGTGCGCGCGAGCCTGTTCTCT
>VGTA01000879.1 GCA_016874875.1 Deltaproteobacteria bacterium
CCCCCGCCACGCCGCCCTCCGCCCCCGCGCCCGCCGTCGCGCTCGCGCCCTCCGCCCCCGCGCCCGCCGCCGCGCTCGCCGCCGACGACCCCGCCCTCACGCTCGGACTCAGCGTTTTTGAGACCCTCTACGCCGAGGGGGGCCACGCGCGCGCCCTCAGCGTCCACCTCCGCCGCCTCGCCGCCTCCGCCTCGGCGCTCGGGGCGCCGGCGCCGGACCTCGAGGAGGTGGGGGCGCGGCTGCGGGCGGCGGCGGCGGCGGGGGGGGGGGCGCCGCGGGCGCTGCGCTACACGCTCAGCCTGAGCGGGGCGTGGTGGCTCGCCACGCGCCCGCTCGACCCGGCCGCGGCGGCGGCGCCCCGCGCCGTGGCGCCGCTCCACGCGCCGCCCTCGCCGTTTTTGCCGCGCACGGTCAAGCACAGCGCGCGCGCGGAGTGGCGGCTGGCGGCGCGGGCGCTCGGGGTGGACGAGGTGCTCTTGTGTGACGAGGGGGGGGAGGTGCTCGAGGCGGACCAGTCGAGCGTCTTTTTCCTGCGCGACGGCGTCCTCGTGGCGCCGCCCGACGACGGGCGACGCCTGCGCGGCGTGGCGCGCGCCGCCCTCCTAGAGGCGGCGCGGGCGCTGCGGGTGCCGGTGGCGACGGAGGCGCTCGCGCTCCACGCGCCACGCGAGGCGCTCCTGCTGACCTCGGCGCTCAAGGGGGTCACGCGCGCCCACCGCGTGGCGGGCGCCCTCGGCGACGAGCCCCCGCCGCCGCCCCTGCTCGCCCGCCTCGCCGCCGCCGCGCGTGATGCGCTCTGGGAGGCGCCGTGAGCGCCGTGGGCTTCGTGGCGTGGCTCACGGCGGGGGTGCTGCTCACCTCGGAGGGCGCGGCGGTGCTCACGCCGCCGCGCGCGCCAGGTGCGCCGCGCGCCGAGCACCGCCACCTTGCGCAGCTGAGCCTCTCTCTTGATCTGCAGACGCCTGCGCGCGACCTCGGGCGCGTGGTGGCGCAGGGACTTGGTGTGCGCGAGGATGACGACGTGCAGGCGGGGCGCCCCGCCCTCAGCGACCTCCACGCCTACAGCAACCTGCGCGCTGAGGACCGCCTGCAGCTCTTCGAGCTCTTTTGGGAGGGCGCGGCGGGGCCAGCGCGCCTGCGGTTCGGGAAGGTGGACGCCAATGACCACTTCGCCGTTAGCGAGCACGAGGCGCACCTCATCAATGGCGCCGCCGGCTACAGTCCGAGCGTATTTGGGATGCCGAGCTACCCTAACTCTGCGTGGTGTGTGCAGGTGGGGCTCAGCGCCACTCGCGTGGATGCGCTGGCGGGCGTCTTTGATGGGGGCGCCACGGAGCTATCGCCCACCCCCACCGGGGCGCACCTATGGCTCAGCCCGGCCGCACGGCGTGGGGGGCTCTTCGCGGTGGGTCAGGTGACGCTGCACCTCGGGGCGCTCCACGCCGAGGAGGCGCTCGCCGCCAACGAGCGCGCGGCTCCTACGCAGAGCGACCGCAGGTTCGTGGCGCGCGCGCCCTACCACCTCACCCTCGGCGCCTGGACCCACCGGGGGCGCGTCGTCCCTAGCCTCACCGCGCCCAACGACCCCGCGCGCGGCGCGCCGGCGTGGGGAGTGTACGCCACGAGCGACCTGACGGCGCCCTCGGTGGCGGAGAGGTAGGGCTTGGGCTCCAAGCGGCGCTGAGTCCCGCCTATCACCCCCTCCACCTCAGCGCGGCGCTCACCTGGGACGACGCGCTCGACCCGCTGCCCGGGGCCCCGGCGGGGCTCTCCTTGGCGCTCGGCGCCTCGCACCTGAGCGTGGTGGAGGGCGCGGCGGGTGCCCTCGGGGCGGGGGTGACCACGGAGGGGCTGGCGGAGTTGACGGCGACGCTGCCGCTGCGCGAGTGGCTCACGGTGAGTCTCAGCGGCATCTATCTGCGCGGGCCGCACCTCGGGGGCGAGGGGGAGGCAAGGGGGGCGGCGGCGGCGCTCGTGGGACG
>VGTA01000880.1 GCA_016874875.1 Deltaproteobacteria bacterium
GGGGGGGCGGGGGGGGGGGCGGGGGGCGGGGCGGGCGGCGCGCCGCTCGGGGACGGGCTAGGGGCGGCGCTCGCCCTCGCGGGGGCGGCGGCGCGGCGGGGGGAGCTCGTGTTCTGGTGGACGCTCGGGGGGCCCAGCCCGGCGGTGGTGGCGGCGTGGCGCGGGGCGCCGGCGGCGGCGCGGGCGCGCTGGGTGGTGGTGGCGCCGCCCGCCGTCCGCGGCTGCCTCCGCCCGCTCCTCTCGTGCGCCCTCGCGGGGGCGGGGGCGGGGGCGGGGGGCGGGCGCGTGGGGGCGCTCGTGCTCGAGTGGGCGGCGCGGGGCGCGGACCCCCCCGCCGAGCGCGCCCTCGCCGCGGCGCTGCCGCTCCTGGCGCGGGTCTGCGTGCAGGCGCGCGTGCCGCTCCGCGTGGTGTGCCCGCCCGAGGAGCCCTGAGGGTCGCCTCGGGCGCGCGGATGCGCTACGCTGTGCGCCGCCCTCCGCGCCGCCCCCTCCCCTGAGCACACACAGGAGTCTCGCCATGCCCCCCACCCCCGCCGCGCTCCGGCGCGCGCTCCGGCGCGCCGCCCACGCCCTCGACGGCGCCCTCGGCGCCGCAGACCGCCTGAGCGGCGGGCGTGTGCCGGTGCGCGCCCGCGACCTAGCGCGCGCCGCGCGCGCGCCGCTCAAGAGCGCGCGCGCGGCGCTCCGCGGGGCGCGCGAGGGCGAGGCGCTCCACGAGGGCGCGCGCGCCACCCTCCGCCGCGCCTGGCTCGACGGGCTGCCGGTGGCGGAGAAGCGCTACGAGGACACCCCCGAGGCCCTCGCCGCCCTCGGGGCGGAGCTGCGCGCGCACGAGCTGCTCGGGGCGCGGGCGTGGAAGCTGCCCCTCCTCGCGCCGCACGCGCGCGGCTTCTCCACGCCCCTCCTGCCGCGCGCCGCGCAGCTCGACTACGCCGCCGCGCGCCTCAGCCCCGACGAGCGCCGCGCCGTGGCGGCGGAGGCGCTCTCCGCGGCGCTCGACCTCTACGCGGCGGGCATCGCCCACCGCGACCTCCACGGCGGCAACCTCTTTTGGCACGACGGGCGCCTCCTGGTGGCGGACTTCGAGGCCTCCTGCCCGCAGCCCGCGCCGCCGCCCCCCTTCGCGCGCTCCTATGACCTCGTCGGCGAGGGCCTCCCCTCCCCCCACGGCACGAGCGGCATGTGCTACGCCGCCCACAACGCCCGCGCGCTCGAGCGCCTGCTCGGCGTGCCGCTCGCCGAGGGGCTCGACGCCCTCGCCGCCCTCCTGCGGCGAGAGCTCGTGGCCGAGTGCGCCTCCTTTATGCGCACCCGCGAGGACTTCGGCGCCCGCGCCGCCCGCCACGCCGCCGACCACGGGCTCGCCTACTGCTCCATCGAGCTGCCCGCGCTCCTGATTCCGCCCTCGGCGGCGCAGCGGGACAGCGCGCGGCGCTTTGCGCGCTACGGCCTCGGCGCTGACTCGCTGGCGGGCAAGCGCGTGGTGGACCTCGGCTGCAACGTGGGCGCCATGAGCTTTGGGGCGCACCTGCGCGGCGCCGCGCGCGTGCTCGGCGTGGAGTACGACGCCGGCAAGGTGGAGGTGGCGCGCCGGGTGGCGGCGTTCGCCGGGGCGGCGGGGGTGCGCTTTGAGCAGGGGGACGTGGACGCGCTCACCGCCGAGCGCCTCGGCGGGCCCGCTGACGTGGTGTTCTGTTTCGCTATCGAGGGGCACGTGCGCGACCCGCAGCGCCTCTATCGCCTCTTAGGGGAGCTCACCACGGAGCTCTTGTGCTTTGAGGGCAACGCGGGGTGTGATGTGGACTTCGTGGAGCTCCGCCTCCGCGCCGCCGGGTTTGGGCACATCGAGCGCCTCGGCCCCTCCGACGACGAGCAGCACCCCGCCAACAACACGCGCCCGATGCTCAAGGCCCGGCGGCTGCCGCCCGCCTGAGCCGCCCGCGGCGCAGACCGAGAGCAGCCCCCATGACCCACGCCCC
>VGTA01000881.1 GCA_016874875.1 Deltaproteobacteria bacterium
CGCGGTGGAGTTCCTGCTCGACCCCGCGCAGTCGTGGGTGACGGGGCAGGTGCTCGGCGTGGACGGGGGGCTCTCGTCGGTGCGGGCGCGCTAGAGGCGCTCGGCGGCGGTCTAGTAGGGTCGGAGGAGGTAGCGCGCCCGGTCGCCGTCCGGGCGCGTCAGCTCCCCGCCCTTAAGGTCGAGGTCATGGACGCTGCGCCCAAAGGGGCGCGTGAGGCCCTCGTCGCAGAACCACCATGTCTCGTTGGCGCGCGTGCTCGACAGGGTCCCATAGGCGAACCAGGTATCCCCTTGGCGAGTGACGGAGGCCCTCCATGCCCCTTCGAGAGTGAAGCGCTTCCCGCCCTCGCCCTTCGGCACGAGGCGGACGGCGCCCTGCGTAAAGGTCTGAGCGAGGGCGTCGCGCGGGCTCGTGTAGCGCGTCCCGTCCACGGTGAGGGTGAGCTGACCGCTCACAGCCGCCTCGCGCAAGAAGGCTACGGGGAGGGGCGGCGTGGTCATGCGCAGCTCTAGGAGCTCATCGGCGCGCTCTGGGCCGCGGCCGCGCTTGCGGCTGTGCGCCTCAAGGCCGATCTCCAGCAGCTCCCAGCGAGGGCGCTTGACCGCCAAGAGACGGCGCACCACCGCGGCGGCGTCCGCTAGCTCCCGCGCCGACTCATGGAGCTCCTGCGCGCACTCCTTCCCGGACTCCTGGGCGGCCTCGCGCGCCTGCTTCAGCGAGCGCCCCAGCTCCCCCAAGGTGCCCTCGCCGCGCACAAAGGCGCCGAGACTGTGCTTGGCCTCCGCGACCTCCGCCCCGCCCTTGAGCGCGGCCAGGCGCTCCTTGCAGGCGGCGACGCGCGCCTTGGCGGCCTGGTGCTCCTCGCAGCCCCGCGCCACCACCGCGCTCAGGTCGGCGCTTGAGGCCTCGCTCCCCAGCAGGGGCCACAGCGGCCCCGTGATCACCTGCGCCTGGCACCCCGGCGCGCACAGCGCCAGCGCCGGGTCGGTGCAGCTCGCCTTGAGGTAGCTGCTCGGGGCGAACAGGTTGGCGGCGACGGGGGCGCCCTTCTCTCCGAGCGGGCTCGATTCCGCCCACACCGCCCGCATCGTAAAGCCCTCTCCCTCCATCAGCCCCTCCGCGCCCGCGCTGCGCTCCGCCCCGCTGGCGAGGCTGTAGGTGTGCGTCACATCATCATACCGGAGCTTGTAGCGCCCTAGGTCGTCGCCGATGCCCGCCGAGAGCATCGTCAGCGCGTGGCTGACCAGCTGCGTGCCGAGGTCCTCGCCCTGCGCGCGGTAATGGACCACGAAATGCAGCGTCCCGCTCAGCAGGTCCTGCACCTCGTCGATGTCGAGGTCGGTCTTGCACGCGGGGCCAAAGGTGGCGGGGTCAGGGGGCATCGGGCCCGCGAGGGGCGTGGGGGGCGCAAGGTAGGGGGAGCTGAAGGAGGCCCTCGGGTAGATGACATAGAAGGCGAGGGCGAGCCCGACGGCGAGGGACGAGATCGCGATCAGCGAGGCGGTGGACGGGGTGGGCACGCGCAGGGGTGTGTGCTGGGGGGTGTGCTGGGGGGAGCGCTGGGGGGAGCGCTGCGGGGAGGGGGGCGGCGATAGGCTCTGCATGAAGCGTCTCCTTTGTGTACAGCGCGCGTCAAATAGGTGGGCGGCTGGACGCTGTAGGCGGAAGACTTGGTGGCTTGGCTGTTTTATTCATGACCAACTTTGAGGGCGGCGCGGCGGTCACCAAGAAGGTCACCCAGAAGCGCTGAACCTCCCGCGCGAGCCTCCCGCCCGGGGCGGAGGGGGCCCGCGTCACTCCCCCACCACCTCCCACAGCGTCTTCTCCCCCCGCGCCGCCCCCGCCGCGTCTAGCGGCGCGCGAAACAAGAGCTGCACGCGCCCCACGTGCTCGTCGAGCGCCGCGAGCAGGTCGGACTCCACCTCGCCCCAGGACGCCATCAGGTCGCGGCGGAGGTCGGCCTCGAGCTGACCGCGC
>VGTA01000882.1 GCA_016874875.1 Deltaproteobacteria bacterium
TCCATCAGCGCCTCCTCTAGGCGCGCCACGCGCGCCCGGAGCGCCTCCACCTCGGAGGGCGCCGCCCCGGTCTGCGCCCCGGTCTGCGCCCCGGTCTGCGCCTCGGTCTGCGCCCCGGTCTGCGCCCCGGTCTGCGCGTCGCCCATCTCCGCCCGCCCCTCCGCCGCCACCGCGAGCGTGAGGCACGCGCAGAGAGCCCGGGCGAGAGCGCGGGCGAGAGCGCGAGCGCGCCCCGCTCCGCGAGCCCCGCCCCCCCGCGCTGCGCGCAGCTCAGGCATGCGCTCAGACATGAGCTCAGACATGCGCCCGCTCCTTAGCTTAGATCTCTGCTGTGGTGTTCAGGGCGATATGTAAGCTACTGACCTACATGTAGTCAAGTGTATACATCATCGCAGCGAGCCCTTCGTGAGCCCTTCGCGCGCCCCCGCCCCGCCGCGTACCTGCCCCGCCTCGCCCGCGGAGCGCTAGCGGTCCAGCTTGTTGATGCGGTCGCGGATGGGGTCCACCTCCGTGAGGCGGATGGCGAACTTCTCGTCCTTCACCACCACCTCGCCCTGCGCGATGAGCTGGTCGCGAATCATGAGGTTGAGGGGCCCGCGCTTCTGGTCGAGCTCAATCATGGAGCCCTGCGTGAGCTGAAGAATCTCGTGGACGCTGAGGCGCGTACGGCCGAGCTCGGCGGAGAGCATGACGGGGATGTTGAGGGTGACCTCGAGGTTCACCTCGTTGGGTTGATTCGCCATGTGATGTGCCTCTTGGGGGGTGCGGCTAACAGGAGAGGGGGCGATGTGGACGTCGCTGTCCTTGGACTCCTCCTCACGGAGCTGCTTCATCTCTTTGAGGAGCGCGTCAAGCTCTTCTTGACTGAGGATATTGGCCATGGGTTATCTGCTCCCGCGTGCTGAGCGTGATTCAGAGGGCGGATGCCCCTGAGAGTGGAGGGCGTCGATCTTGTCTCTATTTATCTCATGTAGCCGCGGCGCGAAAGAGCTATTACCGCTCGCGCGTCAGCTCTCCGAGGAGCTCGGGGTGCCGCTACGGGCGGCGCGCCCGCTGCCGCCGGAGGGGCTAGGGCTGGTGCTGCAGGCGGGCGGCCCGGCCCTCTACGCGCCGCCGGCGCCGCCGCGCCCGTGGCACCCCGGCTTCTCCAAGAACCGGTGGCTGTGGCGGGCGCAGGACCCGCTCGCCCGGGCGCTCTGCGCGGCGGCGGGGGTGACGATTCCGGAGGAGCCGCTGTCCACGGGGCGGGAGGAGGGGGACGCGGGCCCCCCGCTCGACCTGCGCCCCCTCACCGTCCTCGACGCCACGCTCGGCTTTGGGCACGACGCGCTGCTGGCGTGCCGCCTCGGGGCGCGGGTGATCGCCTATGAGGCGAACCCGCTCATGGCCTACCACACGCTCCGCGGCCTCGCCGCCTACGACCTCGACGCCGCCACGCGCCTCACGGTCCGCGCCGCGCGCTGTGAGCGCCATGGGGCGCTCGGCGGGGAGGAGGTGGACGTGGTGTACCTCGACCCGATGTTCACGGCGGCGCATGTGCGCGGGGAGGTGGCGAGCAAGACGCTGCGCCCCCTGCGCGGGCGCGCGGAGCACCTGGCGAGGATGGAGAGGGCGGGGGCGGGGGCGGGGGCGGAGGCGCGCCTGTCGCCGGCGCTGTTGGGCTGGGCGCTCGGCTGGGCGCGGCGCGCGGTGCTCTTTAAGCTCGCCCCGCGCGAGCCCGCGCCGCCCACGCCGCCCGGGTACAGGTATGAGGAGGTGCGCTCGCATCGCGTGCGGGTGGGCGCGCTCCGCCGGGTGGGCGCGTGAGCGCGCCGCCCCTGCGCGTGCTCTATGAGGACGAGGCGCTGGTCATCGTCGACAAGCCACCTAAGACGCTCGTGCACAGGAGCGCGCTGTCGCCGGGGGACTATCCGCTGATGTGGACGCTGCGCGATCAGCTCGGCTGCTGGGTGTACCCGGCGCACCGCCTCG
>VGTA01000883.1 GCA_016874875.1 Deltaproteobacteria bacterium
GGGCGGGGCGAGGGGGGCGGGCGGGGCTACGGGGGCTATGGGGGCGCTGGGCGGCGCGGGCGGGGTTGGTGAGGGGGGGCGCGGCGCTCGCCCTCAGCCCTCGCCCTTCAAGAGCCACGCCCCATAGAAAGCATCAAAGGAGGGCATCGCGCGCAGCTCAACCCCCACGTGCGCCGCCACCTCCGCCGCGACCTCGGGCGTGAGGCCCCCGCGCGTCGCCTGCGCGAGCTCTAGGAGGCCCATGAGCCCCAGCGAGGACGGCGCGGCGCGCTCGACGGCGCACAGGGCCAAGAGCGCCCCCTCGGCGTGGGGCACCTGCGCGCGGTCTCGCTCCACGGCGCGGGTGACGTGGTGGTAGACGGCGTAGCGCGCGCAGGGGGAGCGGGGGTGGGCGCCCGCCACCCCCACGAGGTCCGCCAGGAGCGCCTCGTCGTGGGCGAGGCGGCAGAGCGCGCGCAGGGACTGCGCCACGAGCGTCTCCTCGGCGCGCGCCACCTGCAGCGCCAGCGCGGCGAAGGGGGCGAGCGCCCCGCGCCGCTCATGCGCGCCCTCGCCGCGCGTGCCGTGGTAGAGGGCGGTGCGCGCCTGCGACAGCAGCTGCTTGAGCTGCCCTTGGCGCGCGCCGAGGAGGGCGTTGAGGTCGAGCTCCTCGGCGGGCGCGAGGGGCGCGGCGGCGCTCAGGGCGGCGGCGCTCAGGGCCGGGGCGGAGGGCGGCGCGGGCGGGGCCTCTTGGGGGGGGATGCGGCGAAACTTGATCTTGGAGGGGTTGACCTGCAGCCCCAGCCCGCGCAGGTACGCCGCGAGGGCGCGGAGCGGGCCGTCGCGCAGCCCCAGCGCCCCCTCTCGGGCGCGCTCGTCGGACGTGGTGACCACCGCGACGTCATCCACGTACCTCATCGCCGCGTACCCCTCCCCAGAGAGCGCGCGCAGGCGCTCGTCGAGGCCGCGCAGGTAGAGCTCGCCGAGCAGGTACGAGGCGTCGAGGCCCTGGGGGAGACCCACGCCCCTCGTGGCGTGCGAATCGCTCCCCTGCCAGGTGTCGAGGCAGGCGCGGAGGACGCGCGTGACGTCCTCCGAGAGGCCCACCTCGCGCTCTAGGCGCTCGCAGAGCAGGTGGTGGTTGATGTTGTCAAAACAGACGCTGAGGTCAAAGTTGAGCGCCCAGCGCTCGGGGCCGCCTGGGGGGGCGGCGCAGGCGAGCTGCGCGTCCTTGTAGGCGCGCCAGTTGGGATAGTAGGGCTCAAACATAAAGTAGGTGAAGGGCTCCCCGCCGGCCTCGCCCGTGACGAGCTCAAGGCCGCGCGCGGCGTCCGCCGTGAGAATCGACGAGTAGCTGACGCGGGGCGCCTCCCCCTCGCGCCCCTCGCGCCCGGCCCCTCTGGCCGCCAGGAGCGGCGGGATGAGATTCGCGATCGCTTGATAGATGAGCGCGTCGAGCAGCGTGAGGCGCGGCTTGACGCGATCGACGCCCGTGGTCTTGCGCTCGTAGATGTAGAGCGGGGGAGAGGGGCGCCAGGCCGCGGCGGTGAAGGCGATGTGGAGCGTCTCCATGCGGCTTCGGATGTCGCGCTCTCGGCCCTGTCCGAGCTCATAGAGGCGCAGGCGGTCTACGCAGAGGGGATCGGAGGCCCGCTGGAGGCGCTTGTAGGCCAGATAGAGGTTGTGGGGGTGAATCACGGGCTCGGGCAGCGTGAGGGGGGGGGCTTGGGGCTCAGGGGTTCGCTCAGAGTCTGTCATGGGTCCTCGGCGGGGTGAGGGCGGAGAGGGGCGATGGGCAACGCACAAACAGGCCGCGCGGTCGCCTGTGGACACCTGCGGGCGGCCCCTCAGGGCGCCGGCCGCGCGTACCCCAGGCGCTGCTCCTGGCGCTGCCCCTCGCAGCCCTCGTCCGGCGACACGAAATGGTCCCCCGAGGACGGCGCGTAGCAGCGGTAGAGGGGCACGCGGTCGCCGCCCGCGTCCTCC
>VGTA01000884.1 GCA_016874875.1 Deltaproteobacteria bacterium
CAAGAACGGCTATGACCCGCTCTCGGTGTCGCTCTACGTGATTCCGGGCAAGCCGGTCCTCGCGCAGTACAAGCTGATGAGTCAGGGCGTCCTCGAGCCAGCGGCGGGCGGGGGCGAGGGCGAGGGCGGGGGCGGAGGCGGGGGGGCGCGGGAGGCGGGGGGGGCGCTAGGCGCGAGCGCTCGCGTCGGCGAGGCGGGCGGGGCCTGGCCCGCGGGCGCCACGCTGCTCACGGGGGTGGGCGGCGCCACCCTCGCCCTCTCCGCCGGCGCCCTCCTCGCCGCGCGCGGCGCCGTGGTCGACCGCGACGCCGCCCCCACGCGCGCCGCCTGGTCGGCGGCGCAGGGGGAGGCGGGCGCCTACAACGCCGTGGGCGTCGGCGCCCTCGCCCTCGGGCTCACCGCCGCCCTCTCGGGGCTGGTGTGGGGGGCGGTGAGCGGCGACTAGCGCTGCCCGAGCAGCGCGCGCAGCTTGGCGTGCAGCTCCTCCCCCGTGACGGGCTTGGAGAGCACGCGGTCGGCGGGGACGCGGTGGCGCGACAGCGCCTCGTCGGCGTAGCCCGTGAGGAACAAGAAGGGCACGGCGGGGTCGTGGAGGCGGGCGCGCACCCACACCTCCGGGCCGCTCTCGTTGGGCATCACCACGTCGCTCACCACCGCGTGCACCCGCGGGCGCGACGGCGCCTCAAACCAGCGCGCGAACGCCTCGCCGTCGCCGAAGGGGTACACGTGCACCCCGAGCTTCTCGAGAGAGAGCGTGAGCGCGCGGCGCACCTGCTCGTGGTCCTCGATGATCGCCACGCTGAGCGGCGCGCCGGGGGTGAGCTCGGGCGGCAGCGTGAGCTCGAGGGTGGGCTGCCCCGAGGCGCGCCGCGGCAGGTACAGGGTGAGCTCGGCGCCCTCGCCGAGCGTGGAGGAGACCTCGACGGCGCCGCGCATGTGCTGCACCACGGTAGTGTAGACCACCGCGAGCCCTAGGCCCGTGCCGTGGGCGCCCTTGGTGCTAAAGAAGGGGTCAAACAGCTTGGCGAGGTGCTCGGGGGTGATGCCGGTGCCGGCGTCGCGCACCGAGAGCGCCACATAGGGCTCCGCGCGCAGGAGCCCCGCCGTCACCGCCCGCGGCTCGCGAGGGGTGTGCGCGCGGAGGCGCACGTCGATGACGCCGCGCGCGCGCCCCGCGGCCTCCATGGCGTCGCGCGCGTTGATGAGCAGATTCATCAGCGCCTGCTGCAGGGCGCTGGCATTGCCCTCCACCCACAGCGGCGCGGCCTCGGCGTGCAGGGTGAGGGTGAGCGCCTCGGGGAGGAGGCGGCGCATCAGGCGCACCGTGTCCGCCACGCTGGCGCCGAGCTCCACGGGGCCCTGCTTGCCGCCGCGGTCCTTGCTGAGACTCAAGAGCTGGCGCGTGAGCGACTTGGCCTGCTCGCACGCGAGCGACACCTCGCGCGTCATCTCGAGCAGCTCGCCGAGCCCCTCACCGCCCCGCGCCGCGCGCCCGTCGAGCTCGTCGGTGAGCGCCTCGGCGTTGAGCACGATGACGCTCAGGAGGTTGTTGAAGTCGTGCGCCACCCCGCCCGCCAGCACCCCGATCGCCTCCATCTTCTGCGCCTGCCGGAGCTGCTCCTCGAGGCGCTCGCGCTCCGTGACCTGCCGCTTGAGCTGCTCGAGGACTCGGCGGAGGTGGTTGATGTCGCAGAAGGGCGTGTCGTGGCGCTCGCGCAGGGTGGGAGGCGAGCCCATCGAGACGCTGAGCGCCTCGAGGTCGAGGACGAGCTGCGTGAGGGGCGAGAGGTGGAGCGAGACGCGCGCCCGCGTGCGCCAGAGCGTGAGGCCGATGAGCGCCGCGCCCAGCAGCAGCGTGCCCAGGACGCCGCGCTTGGGCCACAGCAGCAGCACGTCCTCAGGCAGCATGAGGCGCAGCGCGCCCGCCCGCGCCCCTGAGGGCCCGCGGAGCGCGAGGTCCACCA
>VGTA01000885.1 GCA_016874875.1 Deltaproteobacteria bacterium
ACGAGCGGCGAGAGCGTCAGCGCGTCACAGACCTCCAAATAATCCACGCGCCCCTCCCCCGGGAAGCGCGCCAGCGCCGCCCCCTTCAGCGCCCCCACCGCGCGGACCCCCTCCCCCCACGCCGCGCGCGCCGCCGAGAGCCCCGCGTACACCCCCGCCGCCGCCGCGCGGTGCTCGGGGCGCAGGCGGCGGTTGCGGCTGCTCATGGCCAGCCCGTCCTCCTCGCGCGCGGTGGGCGCCCCCACCACCTCCACAGGGAAGTGCAGGTCACGCGCCATCTGGCGGATGATCGCGAGCTGCTGAAAATCCTTCTCGCCGAACACGGCCACGTCGCACTGCGTGATGTGGAACAGACTCGCCACCACCGTGCACACCCCCTCAAAGTGCCCCGGGCGCGCGGCGCCGCAGAGGTGATCGGCGAGGGCGCCCACCCGCACGCGCGCCTGCGCCCCGGGCGGGTACATCACCTCTACCGAGGGCAAGAAGCACGCGTCGCACCCCGCCCGCTCCAGCGCCGCGAGGTCACCCTCCACGTCGATGGGGTAGCGCTCAAAGTCCTTGGGGTCGTTGAACTGCGTCGGGTTCACGAACACGCTCGCGAGCGCGCGCGGCGCGAGCGCGCGCGCCCTGTGGACGAGGCTGAGGTGCCCCTCGTGGAGCGCGCCCATCGTGGGCACGAACGCCACCCGCCCCCCCCCCCGCCCCCCGCCCCAGGCGCGCACCTCCTCCACCGTCCTCAACACCGTGATCATCGCTGCGCTCCTCACCCCTGGCGGGTGTGCTCGGGCCCTGGGAAGCTCCCCTCGCGCACCTCGGCGGCGTAGCGCGACACCGCGCCCGTGACGCGCGTGGAGAGGTCGTCGTACTTCTTGAGGAACTTGGGCGTGAAGCGCTCGTCGAGCCCGAGGAGGTCATAGAGCACCAGCACCTGCCCGCCGCACTCGGGCCCCGCGCCGATGCCGATGGTGGGAATCGAGAGGCGCGCCGTCACCTGCGCCGCGAGGGGCGCGGGGATCCCCTCGAGGACGAGCGCGAACGCCCCCGCCTCCTGCAGCGCCACCGCGTCGGCGAGGAGGCGCGCCGCGGCGGCCTCCGTGCGCGCCTGAAGCCCGTAGCCGCCGAGCTGGTGCACCGACTGCGGCGTGAGCCCGAGGTGCCCCACCACGGGCACCCCCGCCGCGGTGATCCGCGCCACCGACTCCACCACGCGCTCGCCGCCCTCGAGCTTCACCGACTGCACCCCCCCCTCCTTCATCAGACGCATCGCGCTCCTGAGCGCCTCCTCGTGAGAGGCCTGGTAGCTCCCGAACGGCAAATCCCCCACGAGGTGCGGCTGCGCGCACCCCCGCGCCACCGCGCGGCAGTGGTAGATGACCTCGTCGAGCGTGACGGGAATCGTGTGCTCGTGCCCCTGAATCACCACGCCGAGGGAGTCACCGATCAGGATCATGTCGGCGCCGGCGCGCTCCACGAGGCGCGCGAAAGTGGCGTCGTAGCAGGTCACCATCACGAGGCGCTCGCCCTGCGCGCGCCTCTTGAGGAGCTGCGTGGTGCTCAGTCTCTTCATCTGTGTCTCCCTAGGGCCGCGGCGGGGGGGCGGCGAGGGGAGACTAGCAAAACGGGAGGCTAAAACAAGCGCGGCGCGCGGCGCGGCGCCCCCTCAGCGCCACCCCAAGATCAGCCCCTCCCACGGCGGCGCGCTGTCGAGCGAGCCCCCCACCGCCCAGCGGCGCGCCCCCTCCCCCCACACCGCGTGGAGCACCAGCGCCTCACCCGTGCGCTGACGCGTCACCACAAAGCCCCCCGGCGCCACCCGAATCGCCGCGCCGCGCACCCCCACGGCGGTCGCCTCCCCCCCCGGCGCCACCCACACCCCGCTGAGCCCGGGGAGGCCCGCCAGCGTCTGCGAGGTCCACACCCCCCCCTCTAGGCGCGCCACGACGCCGTTGCTGCGCCCCCCCAC
>VGTA01000886.1 GCA_016874875.1 Deltaproteobacteria bacterium
CCCCGCCTCGCCCCCCCTGCCCCCCCCGCCCCCCCCGCCCCCCGCGTCGCCCGCGCCGCCCGCGCCGCCCGCGCCGCCCGCGCCGCCCGCGCCGCCCGCGCCGCCCGCGCCGCCCGCGCCGCCCTCTGCGCCGCCCTCTGCGCCCTCCTCTCCTCAGCGCCCCGCCCCGCCCGCGCCGAGCCCGCGCCCGCCTCGCTGCGGGTCAGCCACGTCCTCCTCCTCTCCGACCGCGCCGAGGTCACGCGTGAGGGCGAGGCGCGCTGCGCGCGCGCCGGCGAGGGCGTGGCGGCGCGCTTTGACCGAATCCCCGCCCTCGCGGACCTCAAGACTCTGCGCGCCGAGGTGGACGGCGGCGCCGAGGTGGTGGGGGTGAGCGCCACCCCGCCCGCCGCCCTCGCCGTGGAGGCCACGGTCACGGAGCGCGAGCGCCTCAAGGCGCTCGACGCGCGCCTCGCGCGCCTCGCCGCCGAGGGGCGCGCCGCGCGCCGCGCGCAGGAGCGCGCCCTCGACGAGCTCCGCGCCCTCGACGAGCAGGGGCAGGCGGCCCTCGCCGCCACCAACGCCGCGCTCGCCGAGGGGCGCGCGCAGCCGCGCCTCGTGGAGGGCGCGCTCGACGACCTGCGCGCGCGCCGCGAGGCCCTCGCGCTCGAGGGTGTGTCGCGCGCGCAGCTCCTCGCCGGCCTCGCGCGCGAGGAGGAGGGGGCGGCGGAGGAGCGCGAGGCGCTGCGGGACGCCCTCGCCGCCCGCGGCGGCGCCGCCCTCCCGGGGGCGGAGGTGTCGCTGCGGTGCGCGGGCCTCGGCGTGGTGCGCGTGCGCCTCAGCTACGTCACGTCGGGCGCGCAGTGGACTCCTGAGTACTCAGCGCACGTGCGCCCCGCCGCCGGCGACCTCGGCGCCGCGCGGGTGGAGTGGCGCGTGGCGGCGGTGGTGCGGCAGGCCACGGGGGAGGACTGGGTGGACGCGCAGCTCACCCTCTCGACGGCGCAGCCCCGCCTCGGCGACCGCGCCCCGCGCCCCGCGCCCCTCCACGTGACCGGCTACCCCGACGACGCGCCCAAGGTGCTCGCGCAGCGCGAGCGCGCCCACGCAGAGCTCGCCGCCGGCGAGGCCCCCGCCGCGCCGGCGGCGGAGGGCGCCGAGGACCGCGGGCAGTCGTTTGCCCTCAAGGCGCCCGCGCGCCTCACCGTGCGCGCCGACGGGCGCCCCTGCTGGCTCCCCCTCAGCGAGGCGGAGGCGCAGGGCGCCGTGACGCTCGAGGCCACCCCCAAGCTCAGCCCCTACGTCTACCGCGTGGCGCGCTTCAAGAGCCCCGCCCGCCACCCCCTCCCCGCCGGCGAGGTGCAGGTGTCGCTGAGCGGCGTCCACATCGGCCCCGCGCCGCTGCCCGCCACGGGGGAGGGGGAGCCGGTGGAGCTGACGCTCGGCGTGGAGGGGCGGCTGCGCCTCTCGCGCCGCCCCCTCTCGGCGGAGGACGTGGCGGGGGGGCTGCTCTCGAGCGAGCGCGTGTTGACCCGCGCTGCGCGCGTGGAGCTGCACAGCGCGGCGAGCGCGCCGCTGCGGGTGCGCGTCACGGAGAACATCCCCCTGAGCGAGGCCGATGAGGTGAAGGTGACGCTCGACGCCGCCCGCACCTCCGCGGGCTACTCCCTCGACGCCGCGCGCGGCTTTGTGACGTGGGAGGTGGAGGTGAAGCCCCGCGCCGCCCGCGCCCTTGATTTGGTGTATCGGGTGGATGTGCCGGATTCGTGGCGCCTGCGCTGAGCGCTCGGCCGGGGCGGGAGGGGCGCGCGGGTGGGCGGGTGCGTGTGGGCGTGTGGTCGTGTGGTCGTGTGGGCGTGTGGGCGTGTGGGCGTGTGGACAACTGAGGCGCGATTCAGTAAGACTACGCCCTGCGCGCCCCCGCGCCCCTCACCCCCAGCCCCCCCACCCCTAGCCCTCCCCAAGAGCGCCCCATGAGCGAGAC
>VGTA01000887.1 GCA_016874875.1 Deltaproteobacteria bacterium
CACGCCCAACCCCAAGCCCCCCCCCCCCCGCCCCGCTCCCCCCCCCGCGCCTCTGGGTGCGGGGCCCCGGGGGGCAGCAGAGCGCGCATGATGTCGAGCGCCCGGCGCGCCTCACGCGCGTCTTCTCCTCGGGCGAGCTCACGGCGCTGATTCGCCCTGGGCGCGGGCGAATCACGCTCTCGCTTCGCGCCTCTTGGGCGTGTAGAGTGGAGCTCAACGGCGAGGGGGCGCGGGAGCTGCCCCTCATGGACCTGCCGCTCCGCGCAGGGCTCAACCGCCTCCGCCTCTACGAGCTCAACGGCGCCGCCCAGGAGATCACCCTCGATGTCCCCTAGCCCCCTGCGCCGCTGCGCGCTCCTCGCCGCCCTCGCCGCCTGCGAGGGGGCGCGCGAGGAGGACCGCCGACCGCCCCACGGGGGTGGCTACTCGCGGGTGGCGGGGGTGGCGCGCACGCGCTTTGAGCCCCTCGGAGTCCTGACGCCCGGGGCGCGCGTGGCGGTGGAGGCGCGCGGGGCGGATGTGTGGCGCGGCTATGAGCTCTCGCTGTCCACGGGGGCGGTGGCGCGCCTGCGATTCCGCGCCGAGCGCGGCGCCCTCGACCTCGTCCTCTATGGCCCCCGCACCCCGCAGGGCCTCTGGGGGGCGCCCCTCGCGCGCGCCGCGGGCGGCGAGAAGCTCCGGTACGCGGCGGCGAGCGCGGGGGTCTATTTCGTGCTGCTCTGGGCGCCCCGCGGCGCCGCGCGCGGGGAGCTGCGCTTTGAGTGCGACGGCTGCCGCCCGCCCCCCTGCCCGCCCCCCGCCGCCTGCGACCTCTTCTGTGAGGGGGGCTACGCCCCCGCGGCGGGCGCCTGCCTCTCGTGCGCCTGCGCCGCCGCCCCGGCGTGCGAGGGCGCCTGCCCGGAGGGGGGGGCGTGCGTGGCGGGGCGCTGCGAGTCGCCCTGCGAGGCGTCGTGCGATCCCCGCCCCGCGCCCGTCTGCGGCGAGGACGGGCGCCTCTACCCCAACGCCTGCCTCGCCGCCTGCGCCGCCGTGGCGCAGGTGGCGCGCGAGCGCTGCGATCGCCCTCGCCCCTGCCGCGAGGACGACGAGTGCCCCCTCCGGAGCGCGTGCCGCGAGGGGGTGTGCGCGCCGCGCGAGGAGGAGCGCCCGGAGGAGGAGCGCCCGGAGGAGGAGCGCCCGGAGGAGGAGCGCCCGGAGGAGGAGCCCCCCGCGGGGGAGGGCGCGGAGGAGGGCGCAGACGAAGAGGGGTAGCGGCGCGCGACGCGCGCGCGCGAGGTGTATCTGTGCGGGCGCGTCAATCAGCTAGACGCGGGCGGCGCGCTGCGCTATACCTCCCGCGCGACGCCCGCCGCTCTACGGCGGCCCCCCCCATGCGCCAAGAGGACTCCCCATGAACGCCCACGTGCACACCCCCTTTATGGACACCGGCCTGCCGCTGTTCGCCCATCTCCACCACAAGGTCAAGGACATGAGCGCGGCGACGGCGCGCTTTGGGCGCAAGGAGCTCGACCTCGCCCTCCATGAGATGCCCGGGCTCGCCGCCCTCCGCGAGGAGCACGCCGGCCGCCAGCCGCTCAAGGGCGCGCGCATCATGGGCTCGCTCCACATGACCGTGCAGACCGCCGTGCTCATCGAGACGCTCGTGGCGCTCGGCGCCGACGTGCGCTGGGTGTCGTGCAACATCTTCTCCACCCAGGACCACGCCGCCACCGCCGTGGTGGTGGGCCCCAACGGCACCGTGGCGCAGCCGAGCGGCGTGCCCGTGTACGCGTGGAAGGGCGAGACGCTGCCCGAGTACTGGTGGTGTACGCTGCAGGCGCTCGTGTGGCCCGGGCACGGCGGCCCCAACCTGATTCTCGACGACGGCGGCGACGCCACCCTCCTGGTGCACCTCGGCCATGAGCTCGAGGCGCGCGGGGAGCTGCCCGACCCGAGCACCACCGACAACGAGGAGTTCAAGTG
>VGTA01000888.1 GCA_016874875.1 Deltaproteobacteria bacterium
CCTTATCCGGATCACCTTCGCCCCGATCCTCTCTGCCGCGCTCGCGAGGTGCCCGTCGGGCGCCACGAGGCAGAGCTCGTGTCCCCACTCATGGAGCTTGCTGAGCACAGGGGTAAAATCAGAGTCCCCCGAGACGATCACGAAGCGCGCCGCCCCCTCCGCGCCCCGCTCGCCGCCCAGGGCGCGCTCGGCGATCCCGAGGGTCATGCGGATGTCGGCGGAGTTCTTGCCGCTCACGGGGCTAAAGGCGTCGATCACCTCAAAGTTGTGGGTATAGAGCCACCGCGAGAGCTCCGTGCCGATCGTCTTACCAACGCCATACGCGCGTCGATGACGGCAGCCAACGAGCTCAGCTTCTAGCTCTGCGCCCCAGCCCTCTGCGCTTGGGCAGGGGATGTTATCTGCGTCAATAAAGCACTCGATCCGCACGCGTCCGCCTCGCTTGAGCTGAGATGTCTCTGAGGCACGCTAGCACAGCCCGCTTCACGTGACGCGAGAAAACATCTCATCTGCCGAGGGCGCCCACCCGCCTCTTACGCCCCGCCGCTCACGGCGCCCGCCCCGCCGCCCACAGCGCGCCCAGCGGCTCGCGGTAGCGATTGAGCAGCGCCTCGTTCCACATCCAGAAGGCGCCGCCCTCATAGTCGCCCTCCGCGCCCAGCCACCCCGCGGGCGCCGACCACGCCACCTCGCGGCGGAGGTCGTCGGGGGCGGTCTCGGCCACGGCGGCGATGACCGACAGGTCGAGGGCGAGGTCGGTGAGGCGCGCGCGCCCCCCGAGGGCGGCGGCGAGCTCGGGGGAGAGGGCGTTGGCCAACACCTTGATCCGCGCGTCGCTGATCCAGCCCCCCCAGGAGGGGGCGCAGAGCGTGAGGGGGTAAGACTCAGCGCCGCCCTGCGCGCCGCCGAGCCCCTCGCCCTGCGCGCCGCCGAGCCCCTCGCCCTGCGCGCCGCCGAGCCCGCCACCCTGCGCGCCGCCGAGCCCCTCGCCCTGCGCGCCGCCCTGCGCGCCGCCCCCAAGCGGCGCGGGCGCGCCGGCGTCCTCCGCTCCTTCGCGGGGCGCGGCGCCCGTGTCGAGCAGCCACGAGCAGCCCCCGCAGAGGAGGGCGCAGAGGAGGGCGCAGAGGAGGGCGCAGAGGAGGGCGCGGGGGGCGCGGGGGGCGCGGGGCGAGCGGGTCATGGCGCGTGCTCCTTGGGGCGGGCGCGCGGCGCGGGGGGCGCGGCGAGACTTGATCCAACACGACCGCTGTGTCGATTTCAAGGAGCCCTCACCCCCATGAGCTCGGCCTCAGCGGAGGGGCGCGCCCACAGAGCGTGACCGGGACGCGCTCTCCCTAGCGCCCCCCCACGAGGAGGAGCGCTCAGCGCCCCCCGAGGGCTGCGCGCCGCGCGCGGCGGGGGGCGGCGAGGAGGGCGAGGAGGGCGAGGGAGGCGAGCGGCGCAGACGGCGCGCCCCCAACCGCCGCGCACGACTCCCCGCCGCCGGAGAGCGCCTCGCGGTTGGCGACCGGGTTGGGGGTGATGGTGGCGGTGGGGCCGCTCCCCACGAACTCATCGCCCCCAGCGCTCATGGCGCCGCCGTCAGAGGCGGGGGGCGGGGGGGGCGCGCCGGCGGGCGCGGGCTCCCCTGCGGGCGCGGGCTCGCCGGCGGGCGCGGGCTCGCCGGCGGGGGTGGGCTCCCCTGCGGGGGTGGGCTCCCCTGCGGGGGCGGGCTCCCCTGCGGGGGCGGGCTCGCCGGCGGGGGCGGGCTCGCCGGCGGGGGCGGGCTCGCCGGCGGGAGCGGGCTCTCCGCCTATCACGTCGGTGCCGGCGGGGGGCGGGGGTGGGGGCGGAGGAGGGGGAGGGGGCGTCACGCACGCGCCCCCCTCGCAGCGGTCGCCCGCCGCGCAGGGCTGCTCCGAGTACACCCCGTCCACGCAGCGCGCCGAGGCGCCCTCGTTGAGGCAGAAGGACGAGCTGGGC
>VGTA01000889.1 GCA_016874875.1 Deltaproteobacteria bacterium
CCGCCCTCGGCGCCCTCGCGCGCCCCCCCCCCCTCCCCTGAGCAGCCGCCGACCCCATGAGCCCCCCCCCCACCTGGCCCGAGCGCGCCGCGCGCCGCCTCACCCCCAACTACCGCCCCGCGCCCGTCGTCCTCACCCGCGGCGATGGTGTGTGGCTCTATGACCAAGAGGGGCGCCGCTACCTCGATTTCGCCGCGGGCATCGCCGTCTGCGCGCTCGGGCACAACCACCCCGACCTCACCCGCGCGATCTGTGACCAGGCGCGTGACCTGCTCCACGTGAGCAACCTCTTCCTCAATGAGCCCGCCGTGCTCCTCGCCGAGCGCCTCGCGGCGCTGAGTTTCGCCGACCGCGTCTTCTTCTGTAACAGCGGCGCGGAGGCCAACGAGGCCGCCCTCAAGATGGCGCGCCGTTATATGCGGACGGTGCGTGGGGAGGACCGCTATGAGGTCATCTGCGCTCACAAGAGCTTCCACGGTCGCACGTGGGCCGCCATCAGCGCCACGGGGCAGCCCAAGTACCACGAGGGCTTCGCGCCCCTCGTCCCGGGCTTTGTGCATGTGCCGTATAATGACCTCGCGGCGATGGAGGCGGCGGTCTCGCCTCGCACCTGCGCGATTCTCGTGGAGCCCCTTCAGGGGGAGGGTGGGGTGGTGGACGCGGCGCCCGGCTACCTGGCGGGGCTGCGGGCGCTCTGTGACGCGCAGGGCGTTTTCCTGATCTTTGATGAGGTGCAGACGGGGGTGGGGCGGACGGGGCGCTGGTTCGCGCATGAGTGGGCGGGGGTCACCCCCGATATCATGAGTCTCGCTAAGGGCCTGGCGGGCGGGGTGCCCATCGGGGCGACGCTCTGTACGGATGAGGCGGCTCAGGGGTTCGCCCCAGGGGCGCACGCCACGACCTTCGGCGGTAACCCCCTCGCCTGCCGCGCCGCCCTGGCGGTGCTGGAGGTGATTGAGCGTGAGGGCTATCTGGCGCACGTGGAGCGCGTGGGGGCGCAGCTCGGCGACGCCCTCGCGGCGCTTGTGGCGGCGCACCCGGCGCAGGTGGTGGGGCACCGCGGGCGCGGGCTGCTGCGCGGGCTGGTGACCGCTCCTCATGTGGACCGCGCGGCGGTGGTGAGCGCGGCGCGGGAGCGGGGGCTCTTGTTGACGAGCGCGGGGGATGACGCGCTGCGCTTGTGTCCGCCGTTGATCGTGGGGGGGGCGCATGTGGAGGAGGCGGCGGGGGTGCTGAGTGGTGTGCTTGGGGCGCTCTAAATAGGTGCCCTAAATAGGTGCCAGGCTCGTATTATGTGCGCGCGCCCTATAGCCTTTTAGCCTCTCACCCACTCCCCCTCAATCGCCACCCGCCCCTCCCCCCCCCGCACCTCAAAGCCCACCCCCTCCCCCCACGCCAAGGCGAGCGGCGCCCAGCGCACCTCCACCGCGCTCGGCAGCGGGACCGGGCGACGGAACTGCACGCGCAGCTCCCCCGTCGCCGGCGGCGCCTCCCCCCCTGAGGCGCGCACCGCGCGCGCCAGCGTCCACATGCCGTGCATGATCGGCCGCTCGAACCCAAACAGACGCGCGCTCCAACGATAGAGGTGAATGGGGTTGCGGTCCCCCGCCACCGCCCCATAGCGGCGCCCGAGGTCCGCTGGCAGGTCGAGGGCGAGGCGGGCGCCCCCCTCCTCCGCGCGCGGCGCCTCGGGCGCTCGCGGCGCGCGCTCCTCCTGGAGCTGCTCCGCGCGCGGCACGCTCCGAAAGATCGTGGTGCGGCCCGCCCAGAGCGCCTCGCCCACCGCCCCGGCGCCCCCCGCGGCGAAAATCGCCGTGTGGAGGTCAAACTCAAAGCCGCGGGCGCGCCAGCGCGTCTCCCCGAACCACACCCGCGCCACCAGCGGCGCGTCCACGGGCAGCGGCGCGCGCGCCCACACCTCGTTGCTCGCGTGCACCAGCCCCAGGGCGGGCGCGGGGCA
>VGTA01000890.1 GCA_016874875.1 Deltaproteobacteria bacterium
ATGGCGCCCCGCCGCCTCGGGTGACGCTGCCGCCGGAGTGCGTGCGGGTGTTTAGGGCGAAACAAGTGGCTGCCACCTGATCGGGCATTTTCCGGGCATGTTCAGCGGTTGTTGAACATCACCTGAAGAGGTGCCAGGCACCTTGGCACCCAGGCACCTTGGCACCTTGTCAGAGAAGTTCAGTCACCGCTGAGCATACCCCTCAAGCCGCCACGCGCCCTCGGCTCCTCCTAAGCGTCACACTCCCCACACGAGCATCGCCCGCAGGAGGGGCAGGCGAACGCATGAGGCGAGCGCCGACAGGGGAGCGCCCACACATCTCGCCCCAACAGGCGATCCTCCCACCCCAAGTCATCCCCGCGCCGCTCCTCAGCCTGACCGATGTGAGGGGCGAGCGTCAGGTGAGGGGCGTTGCACCCCGCCTGCTGACAGCGCCTGAGCGACCACGCCGCCTCACAACTCACGCACTTCGCGACCCACGTCGAGCCCTCACCGCTCATCACACTAGAGGGGCGCGGGGTGAAGATCACCTCATCGCCGTGCGCGGCGCACAGCGGGCAGACGTTGAGCCCGCGCAGGGCCTCCGCCGCAGAGGAGAAGAAGCGCTCAAGGCGCGCTTGTGCCTGCTGTGGCCCTAGGTCCACAGGAAGGCGATTGCGGCGTTTGATCTCGTTCGCCTCGTCTAGGGACGCGGCCGTCTTGTTGCGCCACACGACCACGCTCTTGCGCTCCTCATCGCGCTGGGGGCGGCTCGCGACCAGGCGCGCGCCGTCCTGGCTGACGCTGTGCTGCATCCACGGCTCGCGCGCCTGCTCGCTCAAGAGCGGATACCTGCTCAAGAGCACCTGCTCATGGCTGCCAAGCACATATCTCGGCGGATAGCTCTGCGGGGCGGAGTCGGGGAGCGCCCACGGCAGCGCGGCGCGCCCGAGCCACGACGAGAGCGCGCGCCCGAGGCGCTCCTCGGCGTCGATCATCCACGGCGACAGCGCCATCAGCGCCGCCCGCCCGCCCGCCGTCCAGCCGCTGAGGCGGGTCTGAGTGCGCCTCGCGTCGCCCTCATGAGCGAGGTCGCCCTCACCCGCCCACACCAGGAGGCGCTCCTCCTGAGGATCATCGAGCGCCTCTAGGAGCCCAAGGAGCTTGGCGCGCTCCTCCGCCGACAGCGCGCTGAGGTCCGCGCACAAGGGCAAGACCCGGAGCGTGGGCGCGCCCTCGCCGGGGTCGGCGCGGAGCGTGAGCGCCCCCTCCTGATCCACGCGCATCTCCACCGCGCGCCACGGCGTGCGCGCGTCAGGCGCGGCGCCCTCAGGGCCATGGCCGCGCCACGCGAGGCGCCACCACGCGCCCTTGGCGCCCGCCGCGCCCTCCTGCTCTACGACCCAGCCGAGCGCGTGGAGGGCGCGCGTGACGAGCTGAAGCACAAAGCCGTCCCACGCCCTCCCCTCGCGAGCCCGACGCGCGAGGCGCTCCTCGCGCGTCTCAGGGCGCACGTAGCCAAACCGCGCCCACAGCCGCCACAGCCTCGCCGTCTGGCGATAGTTTGGGTCGTTGCTGAGGATGTTGGTGATCTTCAGCGCGGGGGGCACCCGCTCCGTGCGCGGGACATGGCGATAGAGCGGGGAGTCGAGGAGCGCGAGGACCCGATCGCGGAGCCCGGTGAGCCACTTGAGGTTCTCCTCGATCATCCCTCTCGTCTCGTCCTTAAACACCTCCCCCCAGAGCGTCGTGACGCGCCGCGCGACGCGGAACCCCACCCTCGCCACCTGCTCTGAGTAGTCCTGGCCGAGCCTGAGCAGGCGGTTGAGGAGGTTGAGCTCGTCCACTCTGCGGCCGAGGTACTTGAGCAGGTGATCCACGAGGCGCGCGGCGACGCGGTTCTCGTAGATGTTCCACTCATCCTCCGTGACGAGCGACAGGACACGCCTAGGCTGCACGCTCTTGATGGTCCTG
>VGTA01000891.1 GCA_016874875.1 Deltaproteobacteria bacterium
AGAGGTGGCGTGGTGAGGGGCGCTCAGGGGGTCGGGGCGCGGAGGAGGGCGGCGAGCCACTCGATGTCGTCGAGGGCGCGCGGGCCCGGGCGCTCGAGGCGCCCCTCTCGCGCCCAGACGCGCCCCGCGCGCACGGCGCGGAGCGCGCGCCAGGGGGCGGGGGCGGCGGGGGAGAGGAGCTCGTCGACGCGGGCGCGGGAGGCGACGAGGAGGGCGTCGGGGTCCCACGCGAGGAGCTGCTCGAGGCTCACCTGCGGCCACTCGCCGAGGCCCCGCGTCACCACCTCCGCCCCGGCGGCGCGCGCGAGGTCGCCGAGGTAGCTCTCGGCGCCGGCGGCGGTGAGGGGGCGGGGCCACACCTCAATGAAGAGGCGCGGGGGGCGCGGGGGGCGGGCGGCGGCGAGGCGGGCGTCGAGGGCGTGGAGGCGCGCGCCCCAGGCGCGGGCGGCGGCGGCGGCGTCGTCGCCGAGCAGCGCGCCCACGGCCTCCGCCACGCCCGCGAGGTCGCGGAGGGCGCGCGGCTGGAGGGTGTGGACGCGCGCGCCGAGGCGCGCGAGCTGCGCCTTGAGCGGCGCGTGCCCGTCGATCATGAGCACGTCGGTGGGGCGCAGGCGCAGGATCTGCTCCACGTCAGCGGGGAAGAGCCCGCCGGCGCTGGGGAGCGCCCGCGCCTCGGGGGGGTGGTCGCAGGCGTCGGAGCGCCCCGCGAGGCGCGCCCCCGCCCCGAGGGCGAACGCCCACTCCGTGAGCGACGGCGCGAGCGACACCACCCGCCGCCCCCCCGCCCCCTCGTCTGCGGGCGGCGCGGGGGGCGTGCAGGCGCTCAAGAGGGCGCTCAAGAGGGCGCTCAAGAGGGCGCTCAAGAGGGCGCTCAAGAGGGCGCCGCGCAGGGCGGGGGGCGAGAGGGGGCAGCGGGTCGCGGGGCTCAGGGGACTCACGGGGCGACTCCAAAAGTCTGCGCGCGGCGGTAGAGTGGAGCGCGCGCCCCCTGCTAGCATACCCGCGCCCCCGCCCGCCACCCCGAGCCCCCCGAGCCCCCCCATGGACCCGCGCGCCCCCGCCCCCGCCCGCCGCCACAGCGCCCTCACCGCCCCGCTCCTCGCCGCCGCCGCCGGGCTCACCGCGGGCGCGGCGCTGTGGGTCGCCGGGGAGCGCGACGCCTACGCGCCGCCGCTGCTCGCCCTCGGGCTGTGGGCGCTGTGGCGGCTGCCGGCGGGGCGCGCGCGGCGTGTCGGGCGGGGCGCGCTGAGCGCCCTCTACGCCCTCGGGGGCGCCGCGCTGCTGTGGGAGCGGAGCGCCGCGCACGCGGTCTGGGAGCCCGGGACCGACCGCTGGGCGCACGTCCCCGAGAGTCTCACCCTCAAGACCTGCGCCGCGCTCCTCGCGCTCTCCTGGCTCGCCGCGCGCCGCCTCACCCCCCGCCCCCCCCCGCCCCCCTCGGAGCCCCCCCCATGAGCGGCCCCCTCCTCCGCGCCCCCCCCCTCTGGGTCACCAGCGCCCTCTACTACGGCGCCTGGTTCCTGTGCGTGGGGCTCGCCGCCCTCGGGCGCCCCTGGCTCGCCGCCGCGAGCCACGCCGCCTTTGGGCTGTGGGTGGTCGCCTGCGCCCCCCACCCCCGCGCCCACCTCCGCCGCGCGCTCCGCTGGGCCGCGGCGGGCTACCTGCTCGACAGCGCCCTCGTGGCGCTCGGCCTCCTCCGCTTCCCCCCCCACGCCGCCGCGCTCGCCCCGAGTCCGCTGTGGATGGTGTCGCTGTGGTTCACCTTCGGCGCGCTCCTCAGCGGTCCGCTCAGGGCGCTCCTCCGCCGCCCCGCGCTCGCCGCGGCGCTGGGGGCGGCGGGGGGGCCGCTGTCGTACCTGGGCGGGGCGCGGACGGGGGCGATGGAGGTGCTGTGGGCGGCGCCCTGGGCGGCGCTGGCGCTCGGGGGTGTGTGGGCGGGG
>VGTA01000892.1 GCA_016874875.1 Deltaproteobacteria bacterium
GGCGCGCCTCTCGGGGCGGCACGCGCGCCTCGCGTGGCTCACGCTCCTCGGCCTCTCCGCCCTCGGCGTCGCCCTCGGCGCCGCCCTCAGCGCCGCCCTCCGCGCCGCGCCGTCGGCGCGCGGGGGGCGCTGGGCGCTCTCCTGTGGGGCGGCGGCCGCGGCGCTGATGTGGGCGGACCTGCGCGTCCTGCCGGGGCTCTACCCGCCCCTCCACCTCGCCCTCGGGCGCGCCGCCCTCGTCGCCGTCGCCCTCGCCCTCCTCGCCCCCCTCGCGCGCCTCGCGCGCGGCGCGCGCCTCGCGCTGGTCGCCGCCCTCGCCGCCCTCGCGCTCTCGCCCACGCTCACGCTCTCGGGGGGGGACGACCACCGCCTCGCGGCGCTGCAGGCGGCGCCGTGGCTCGAGGGGGGACTCTCGTGGGCGCGCGCGTGGACCGACTGGGACGGCGACGGGTACTCGTCGTGGTTCGCCGGCGGCGACTGCGCCCCGCTCGACGCCGCCGTCAGCCCCGGCGCGCGCGAGGTGCCGGGCAACGGCGTGGACGACAACTGCCGCGCGGGCGACCTCACGCCCGCCGCGCGCCCCTTCACGCGCGCGCCCGCCCCGCGCGACCCGGCGCCGACCAGCGTGGTGCTCGTGACCATCGACACCACCCGCCCCGATCACCTGAGCGTCTATGGGTACGAGCGCGACACCACGCCCCACCTGCGCGCGTGGGCGGCGGGGGCGGCGGTCTTTGAGCGGGCGTACTCGGCGAGCGCGTGGACGAGCATCGCCGTGTCGTCGCTGATGCGCGGGCTCTACCCGAGTCACCTGCGCTGGACCCGCGTCTACGAGACGAGCCGCTACCGCCTCGTCCGCGCCGCCGAGGCGGCGCGCCTGCCGCGCGGCGAGCACCTGCGCCTCAGCTTCACCATGCCCCTCGACGAGCCGCGCGAGCCCCTCGCCGAGACTCTCAAGCGCCGCGGCCTCTACACCGCCGCCGTGGTGGACGACGGCTACGGCGAGTTCCTGAGCCCCAAGATGGGCCTCGGGCGCGGCTTTGAGCGCTTTGAGCTCGTGGACCGCCTGCCGCGCGCGCAGCGCAACGACGCCGGCGCCGTCACCCGCGCCCTCGAGGTGCTCGAGGCGCGCCCGCGCGACAGGCGCTTCTTCTTGTGGCTGCACCTCTTTGGGCCCCACGACCCCCACACCCGCCACCCCGACCTCGACGATTTCGGCGGCGGCGTGGTGGGCGACTACGACCACGAGCTCGCCTACGCAGACCAGCAGCTCGGGCGCCTCCTCAGCGCCCTCGAGGCGCTGCGCGCCGAGGAGCCTGTGCTGGTGGCGGTGACGTCCGACCACGGCGAGCTGCTCGAGTCCCCGCGCCGCTTCCACGGCGTAGACCTCCACGAGCAGAGCGTGCGCGTGCCGCTCCTGATTCGCGGGGAGGGCTGGCCCGCGGGGCGCGTGGCGGCCCCCGTGAGCCTCGTGGACCTCGCCCCCACCCTCCTCGCCGCCACGCGCACGCCCCCCGCCCACGCCCTCGACGGCGTGGACCTCGCCGACCTAGCGCGCGGCGCGGCGCCCCCCCGCCGCGCCCTGTTCGCCGAGACCTGGTACATCAAGACCGACGGCGAGCTGATTCGCGACTACGCCGCCGCCTTTGACGGCGAGTGGAAGGCGGTCCACCGCCGCGACGCGCAGCTGACGCTGCTCGAGCGCCAAGACGACCCCGCCCGCCCAGCGCGCGCCTGGCCGCGCGACACCCCCGGCGCGCGCTTCGCCCTCGACGCCCTCGAGGTCTACCTCGAGGAGAGCTCCAACGACCGCGGCGCCGAGACGGCGCTCAAGCGCACGCCCGCGCCGCCCGCGCCGCCCGCGCCGCCCGCCTCGCCCGCCTCGCCCGCCCTGCGGCTCAACCGCGCCCTGCGCCCCCCGCCCCCCCCGCCCGCCCC
>VGTA01000893.1 GCA_016874875.1 Deltaproteobacteria bacterium
TCCCGCCCCGGCGCGCCGGCGCGGGGGGGGGCGCGGTGGAGGTGGACACGCAGCTAGCGAGCGCGCAGGTCAAGAGCGCGGCGCTGCTGGCGGGGCTGACGGCGGGGCGCCCGTGCGCGGTGCGCGAGCGCGCGCTGAGCCGCGACCACACGGAGCGGGCGCTCGCGTCGCTCGGGGTGGCGCTCGCGCGCGACGCGGCGGAGCCCCTCCGCGTGACGCTCACCCCCCCCGCCGCCCTCCCGCGCCTCGAGGCGCGCCTGCCCGGGGACCCGTCGAGCGCGGCGTTCTGGGTGGCGGTGAGCGCCTTCGCGCCCCCCGGGGCGCCGCCGATTCTGCTGCGGGGGGCGCTGCTCAACCCCACGCGCCTCGGGTTCGTGCGCGTGGCGCGCGCCATGGGGGTGGAGGTGGAGGTGCGCCCGTCGGGGGAGGCGCTGGGCGAGCCCGTGGGCGACCTCTGCCTGCGCGGGGCGCCGCGCGGGCTGCGCGCCGCCGCGGTGCCGCCGGAGCTCGCCCTCGACGCCCTCGACGAGCTGCCGCTGCTGGCGCTCTTGGCGTCGGTGGCGGCGGGGACGACGGTGGTGTCGGGGGCGGAGGAGCTGCGGGTGAAGGAGAGCGACCGCGTGCAGGCGATGGCGGACCTCCTCAACGCGCTCGGCGGGCGAGTGACGCCCACGCCGGACGGGTGGGTGATCGAGGGGGTGGAGGCGCTGACGGGGGGGCGGGTGAGGAGCGCGGGGGACCACCGCGTGGCGCTCTGCGGGCGGCTGGCGGGGCTCCGGGCGCTTGGCCCCGTGGAGGTGGAGGGGGCGGAGAGCGCCGGGGTGTCGTACCCCGAGTTCGAGGAGGAGCTCGCCGCCTACCTGCGCGCCTGCCCGCCGAACACATCTGAGGACCGCGCACAGGAGAGTCGCCCATGAGTCAGCCCGCCCCCCCCCGCGTCATCGCCATCGACGGCCCCGCCGGCGCGGGCAAGAGCAGCGTGAGCGCCGCGCTCGCCGCGCGCCTCGGCTTCACCCGCCTCGACACCGGCGCCCTCTACCGCGCCATCGGCCTCGCCGCGCTGCGGGCGGGGGTGCGCGCGGAGGAGGGGGAGGCGCTGCGCGCGCTGCTCGCCGACCTGCGCGTGGAGCTCGACGGGGCGGAGGTCCTCCTAGACGGGGTGGCGGAGGGGGACGCGCTGCGCCGCCCCGAGGTGAGCGCGGCGGCGAGCGATTTCGCGCGCCTGCCGAGCGTGCGCGCCAAGCTCCTAGACCTGCAGCGCGCGATCGGGGCGGCGCAGGCGTGCGTGGTGGACGGGCGCGACATCGGGACGGTGGTGTTCCCCGACGCGCCGCTCAAGATTTATCTCACCGCGAGCGCCCGCGCCCGCGCGGAGCGCCGCCTGCTGGAGCTGGCGGCGAAGGGGATGGCGCAGCCCCTCGACGAGGTGCAGCGCGAGATCGAGGCGCGCGACGCGCAGGACGCCAGCCGCCCCATCGCCCCCCTCCGCCGCGCGGAGGACGCGGTCTTGGTGGACGCGACGGCGCTGGGGCTCGAGGAGGTGGTGGCGCGGTGCTGTGGGCTGGCGAGGGGGGTGTTTGGGGGGTGAGGGGGGGTGGACTGTTGGGGGTATCCTCTAGTATAAAAATTTAGAGGATACTAGAGAGGAGACCCAATGCGCCCCCGCCCGCTCTACACGCTCCACCCCACGCCGCTCGCGGTCTTATATAGCGACCTCGAGAACCACGCCGCCGTGACCCAAGAGGTGCTCATCGGCACGCCGGGGATCTTGGAGGAGGCGCACCCTCGCGTCTGGGAGGAGCTTGCCCCCCTCTAGCGGGGCGCCTCCGCTCGCCTCCTCGATGGCGCGGTCAAGGGATCACGGGCGAGCGGCGTCGCTTGCGGCGCGAGGGGGCGCACGCGGCTTGACTTGTTCGGGCGTGGTGGGCGTTTTGCG
>VGTA01000894.1 GCA_016874875.1 Deltaproteobacteria bacterium
CTCAAGTTACGCGCAGAGGGCACGGGCACGGGCGGCTTCGGTGTCGCGGAGCTTGTGTCGCGCGGGCTCACGATCAGCGGCGCGAGCAGCACGCGAAACTTGGTGCAGGGCTTCCAGATAGAGGGGCTGACGACGATTAACGGCACGCAGGGGCGCCACGCGCTGATTGACTGCCAGCTAATGGGCGGATTGACGATCACCAACGGCACCGCTAACTTCGTGACCGTGCGAGACTGCGAGATCGCGGGCGCCGTGACAATCGCCGCCACGGTTACGGCAGTCATCTATCTCATCAATTGCAATTTCGCGGCGGGCGCGAGCATCGCGAACAGCGCCCTCGCGGCGCAGGTCATAGTGGCTAACTGCGTCGGCTTCCCCGCCGCGGCGCTCGCGGGCGTCACAATGGCGGGGCAATCGGGGCTAAGTGACGGCACTTTCCGCGGCTTCTTTTCCGCGCTCTCGCTGCCGTCGGCGCTGAACTTCACCGGCAATACCAACCAGCTGACCAACGGCGCGGGCTTCGTCACCGCCGCTACGGCGCCCGTGACAGCGGTTAACACGCTGACGGGCGCCGTCACGTTGACGGGCCAAAACACCACCACCAGCCATACCGCCGCAAACTACACAGCGGCCACCACCGCGATCACGGCGCACTTGGCGGGGATAGACACGGCGCTAGGCACGCTGGGCGGCGAGATTGTCGCGAGCGTAAACGGGGTTACGCCGGTGGGAGGTGACGTGACGCTAACGCCGCAGGACATCGCGGGCTTTGCCGCGGTGGCGACGTCGGGCGCCTATGCAGACCTCGCGGGGGCGCCTTCCCTCGCGGCGGTGGCGACGTCGGGCGCCTACGCCGACCTCGCGGGGGCGCCTTCCCTCGCAGCGGTGGCGACGAGCGGCGCCTACGCCGACCTCGCGGGGGCGCCCAGCCTGGGCACCGCCGCGGCGGAGGACGTGGGCACTAGCGTGGGCGACGTCGTACAGCTTGTGGACATAGGCGCGGGGGTCGCGGGGTTGCCCGCGGTGGACGGATCGCAGCTCTCGGGCGTCGTCGCGAGCGCGAGCAAGCCAACGGTCACGAGCGCCACGCCCTCGGGTACCTACGCCATCACGACCTACACGGGGCTGGAGGAGGTGTATGTACTCACGCCCAGCGCCAACACCACGGTCACGCTCCCCGCGGCGGCGAGCGCGGGCGCTGGCTATCGCTACCGCATAAAAAACATGTCTACCCACACGCTCTTACTCGACCCGGCGGGAGCCGAAACTATCGACGGCGCCGCCACATTCTCAACGGCTGTGCAGTACGCATCTATTTCCCTGCTTTCCACGGGCTCCGCGTGGATTATTGTGTGAGGAGACGCAGATGTCCTATCGTTTGGACGAGTTTGCCACGCCGAAGATGTACCAAGCGCTCCTAAGCACCACCACATCGGTGAGCACCAATGGGACGGTGCCCTTTGACTCCATCATCGGTGACTCTGACCTGAGCATCGCGGGCGGCCTTGTGACGCTGAGGGCGGGGCAGTACGCCGTTATTTCGCAATTGCTCACCACTATAGAAAATGTCCTCCTCAAGGTGTTTCTAAATGGGGTTGAAGTACCGTTCCCGAGCGCCCAACCGGCGCGCCACTACCCCAACAGCACAGTAAACGCGGCGAATATCACGCTAGCGGCGCTGGTGCTTGCACGTGATGGCGACGTGCTGAGTATTCGCGTAACGAGTGCAGACGGCGGTAATACCCTTGTATACGCGCAGAACAGCGACATAACCCTTTTGAAAGTAGGTGCGGCATGAGCTATCTTGTCTCGCGTTTCTCGCCCTTCAAACTATCTTCAAACAACGCTTCCGTATCAATCGCGGCGGGCTCATCGGTCACAATGACCCATCACGCCACTGGGCTCAGCCAGAACAATACCTCGGCGGTCACATCG
>VGTA01000895.1 GCA_016874875.1 Deltaproteobacteria bacterium
CCGCGCTGCCCCCCCACCCCCCCCGCCTCTACCCCACGCGCGAGGCCTTCATTGGGCGCGTCTGGCGCAGCCGCGCCGCCCTGTGGGGGCGCGAGCTGACGCTCCTCGCCGCCCTCGTGGCGCTCTACGGTCTGCTGCTCAACGCCCCCCTCGCCCTCGCCGGCGGCCTCGCGGCCCTCGTGCTCATCAACCTCGCCTGCGCCCCCCTCGCCGCCCTCGGCCACCTGCGGCGCGCCCGCCTGGTGCGCGCGGGCGCCTACGCAGAGGGCGCGGTCACGCGCAAGCGCCGCCGCGCCCTCCTCCACGAGCTCCTCCGCGCCCCCGCCCACCGCACCTTTGAGCTGCGCTACTCCTACACGCCCGCGGGCGAGGGCGCGCCGCGCGAGGGGCGCCTGCTGCTGTGCCGCTGCGCCTACGAGCGCCTCGACGACGGCGAGCCCCTGTACGTGTCCTACGACCCCGCGGCGCCGCACCGCAGCGTGCCGCTCCGAGTGGCGGTGATGCGGATCCCGCACTGAGCGGCGCGCGCCCCCCCCGCGTGCCCCCCCCCGCACCCTCTAGAGCGACGCAGCCACCCGCGCGAGCAGCAGCCGCGCCCCCTCGTCCGTCAGGTGGTCGTCGTCATAGTAGAGGGGCTCCCCCCCCAAGACCGCCGCGCAGCGCTCAGGGACAAAGGTGTCACAAAAGACCTCCTCGGGGCGCACCCGCGCGAGGCGCGGCGAGGGCGGCAGGTCGTCAAAGAGCGCGGTGACGCGGCGGTGGCGGGCGCGCGTCACGTCCGCCCTCACGCCGAGCGCGCGCGCGTCCGCCCACGCGCCCGCCCCCCACAGCCACCGCCGCGCCAGCGCCGACGGCACATCGATGACCTGCTCGGGCACCGGGTAGACCAGCACCACGCGCTTGCCGAGCCCCAAGAGGCGCTCCACCGTCGCCGCGTACTGCGCCGCGACCGCCGCGCTCCGGCGCTCGGCGGGCTCCGCGAGGGGCACCCCCGCCGCGGAGTAGCGGGCGGCGGGGCGGGGCTCGCGGGCGCCCTCCCCGTCGCTGAGGGGCTCGTCCGACAGGTAATAGCTCCACCGCGACAGCAGAATCACCACCTCCACCGACGACCCCGCGAGCAGGTCGAGCGCCGCCGCCGTGTGCTCGTCGCAGCGGGTCTGGAGGCTGTCGCGGAGCGTGAGCGCCCCGGGGCAGCCGCTCTTGGTGAGCTGCAGGTAGCTCTCGCCGCGCGCCGCGAGGAGCGCCGCGAGCTCAGCGGCGACGGCGGTGGCGTGGCTGTCGCCGAGCAGCGCGTAGCGCGGCGCCCGCGCCGCGTCCCCCTTGACGCAGCCCGCCGGGCGCGCCTGGTCGCGGTGCAGGCTGCACCCCCCGTCATCGCGCCGCGCCCAGTGCGCCTCCCGCGTCTCCGCCACGCGCCGCGCCTGCTCCGAGAGGCGCCCGGGGTAGCCGCCGCTCACCGCGCCCCACGCCCCAAAGCCCACGAGCGGCGCGCACGACAGCGCCGAGAGCGCAAACACCCGCCCCCGACTCAGCCACCCGCGGTCGCGGAACGGGCGCTCCACGAGCCGCCAGGTGAGGTAGGCGAGCGCGAAACTCAGGAGCGCGAGCCCCCAGCGCGCGACGGCGCTGAGCGGCGCCGGACTCAGGTGACGCGCAAAGGCGAACACGGGCTGGTGCCACAGGTAGGCGCTGTAGCTGAGCAGCCCCACCCCCACCAGCGCCCGCCCCCCGAGCAGCCGCCCCGCCGCCGTCTGCGGACTCGCGCACAGAATCACCAGCAGCGCCCCGAGCGTGGGGGGCAGCGCGTGGAGGCCCGGGAAGGGCGTGTCCTCGCTGTAGGCGCGCGCCGCCCAGGCGATGAGTCCCAAGCCGAGCCAGCCCCCCCCCTCCGCCGCCCACCCCCGCGCCCGCGCCCCCGCCCGCCCCGC
>VGTA01000896.1 GCA_016874875.1 Deltaproteobacteria bacterium
CGCCCTCGACCTTAGCCCCTCCCCGGCGCAGCGGACGGCGGTGGGGGGGGGGCCGATGGCGCTGTGGGGGATGACGGGGCTGTCGGCGGCGGCGGCGGCGGCGCGGCGGCTCGAGGCGGGGGCGGGGGGGCGCGGGCTCACGCGCGGCGGGCGCGCCCGCGCCGCCCTCGGGCTCGGCGCTCACGCCCTCAGCGACCTCGGGCGCTGGCTGCGGAGTCCGGGGCTCACCGGCGACTACCTCGGCTATCACGGCCCCTGCGTCACGGCGGCGGGGGAGGAGCGGCGCGTGGTGGCGCTCCTGCTGGCGCTCTCGCGCCCCGTAGACCTGCCCTCGGCGGGGTCGCCGCCCCTGCGCGCCGGAGAGCTCTATGCCCTCGCGGCGGATGTGGTGGTGGCGGCGGCTAGCCGCGCGTGGCGCGCGCGCCTTGAGTGTGATACTGAGTGTGATACCGAGTGAGCCCTCCTGGGCCCCCCGCCCTGCGCCGCCCGCGAGGACCCCCGTGGAAGAGACCCGCACGCACCTCCTCAGCGCCCCCCTCGAGGCGCTCCGCTCCTGCGCCTTTCACCTCGAGCTCCTCGCGGGCGCCGCCGCGCAGGAGGAGCGCCGCTGGACGCTCTCGGGGCGCGAGACGCGCCTCGGGGCGCACCCGAGCTGCGACGTGCGCCTGGCGGACTCGTCGGTGAGCCGCCTGCACGCGCGCATCGAGGTGGACGCCGTGGGGCATCGGCTCATCGACGAGGGGAGCAAGAACGGGGTGTGGGTCAACGGGCTGCGGGCGCGCGACGTGTATCTGCTCGACGGGGCGGAGCTCACCCTCGGCGCCGTGCGGCTCCGCTACACCCTCGCCGCGGAGCGCCCCGTGGAGCACGTGCTCTCCACGCGGGCGCAGTTCGGCGCGCTGCTCGGGGAGAGCGCGCCGATGCGCGAGGTGTTCGCGCAGCTCGAGCGGGTGGCGCAGAGCGACATGACGCTGCTCATCGAGGGGGAGAGCGGCACGGGCAAGGAGCTGGCGGCGGAGGCGGTCCACGCGCGCTCGGCGCGGGGGGCGCGGGGGGCGTTTGTGGTGTTTGACTGCTCGGCGGTGTCGCCGTCGCTCATCGAGAGCGAGCTCTTTGGGCACCAGCGCGGCGCCTTCACGGGGGCGGCGCGGGACCGCGAGGGGGCGTTCCGGCGCGCGGAGGGGGGGACGCTGTTCTTGGACGAGGTGGGGGAGCTGCCCCTCGAGCTGCAGCCCCGCCTCCTGCGCGCCCTTGAGCGCCGCGAGGTGAAGGCGGTGGGGGAGGACGCCTACCGCGCCGCCGACGTGCGGGTGATCGCCGCCACCAACCGCGACCTCTACGCGGAGGTGGAGGCGGGGGCGTTCCGCGCCGACCTCTACTACCGGCTCGCGGTGATCAAGGTGCGCCTCCCGCCCCTGCGCTGGCGCCCCGACGACATCCCGCTGCTCGTGCGCCGCTTCATCGAGGAGCTCTCCCCGAGCGCGCCGCGCGAGGTGGGGTACGAGGCGATGCGCCAGCTGCAGGGGCAGCCGTGGCGCGGCAACGTGCGCGAGCTGCGCAACGTGGTGGCGCGCGCGGTCACCCTGAGCGGGGGGCACGCCGCGCGCCTCGAGACGCGCTTCTTGGTACCCGCGGGGGGCGACGCCCCCGCCCCCCTGAGCGCCCCCGCCCTCACCCTCGCCGCCCCCCCCGCCCCCGCCCCCGCCGGACTCGCCGCGTGGGTGGACACCCGCGTGTCCTTTAAGGACGCCAAGGCGCGACTCGTGGAGGAGTTTGAGCTTCTGTACTGGGAGCGCCTCCTAGAGGAGCACGAGCAGAACGTGAGCGCGGCGGCGCGCGCGGCGGGCATTCACCGCAAGAGCGCCGAGTACCTGCTCAAGAAGCTCGGGATTCGCTAAGCCCCCCCGCCCCCCGCGAGAGGAGTCAG
>VGTA01000897.1 GCA_016874875.1 Deltaproteobacteria bacterium
GCCCCCGTCGGCGAGGTGCGCACCTGCACCCCCGGGGAGCGCGTGTCGCTCACCTGCGTGGGCGAGGGCGCGCCCACGGCGGCGCGCATCTGCGAGGCGAGCGCCGTCCTCGGCGCCCTCCCCTGCCTGTGGCGCGACGCGCTGACGAGCGTGGCGGTGGGCGAGGGCGCGGGCGAGGGCGCGGGCGAGGGCGCGGGCGAGGGCGTCGCCGTGTCCTTCACCTGCCCCCAGGCGCGCGACGCCACCGAGGGGGGCGGGCGCTACGCCCTCTACGTCTCCGCCCTCGTGGACGGCGAGGCGCCGGCGGCGGTCCGCTGCGATTGAGCGCCTAGGGCGCGCTGAGGGTCAGCGCGCGGGCGCCGGCGTGCGCGTGAGGCCGCGCGCCACGTCGTAGGCCGCCTCCGCCTTGTGGAACTCGAGGCGCGCCTTCACCAGCGCGCGCTCCGCGTCCGCCAGCGCCTGCTCGCGGAGGTTGAGAATCACCAGGTCGCTGGCGCCCTCGTCGAGCTTCACGCGCTCCGCCTCCACCAGCGCCGCCGCCACCCGCACCTGCGCGCGCGCCAGCCCCTCCTGCTCGAGGTCGGCGAGCAGGTCCACGCGCGCCGTCTGCACCTCCGCCAGCGCCCGGTCCTCCTCCCCGCGCAGGAGCGCGCGCTCCGCGAGCACCTGCGCCTGCGCCGCGTCCACGTCGCCGCGCGCCTTGCGCAGCCCCACCGGCACCTCCAAGAGCAGCGCCGCCCCCACCTCGGCGGGGGCGAGCGAGGGCGCCCCGCCGCCGAGGTCCTTGGCCACGAACGCGCGCGCGTTGAGCTGCGGCGCGCGGCGCGCCTCGGCGAGCGTGAGCTGCGTCTGCGTGGCGCGCAGGCGGCGGCGGAGGGCGCAGAGGTCGGGGCGCCCCTCGCGGGCGCGCGCCGCGTCGAGCGCCTCGTCGGGCAGCGCCAGCGCCCCAGGGGGCGGCAGCTCGGCGGGGGCGCGCGCCGGCGGCGGGGGGACGGGGGTGAGGTCGTCGTCGCGCAAGAAGAGCGACAGCTTGAGCGCCGCCTCCGCGAGGTCGCGGCGCGCCCCCACGAGCTTGCCCTTCCGCTCCAGAATCAGGCGCTCGTTGTCGAGCTCGGTGATGGGCGGCAGACTCCCCTCCGCCACCCGCTCCCGCAGCGCCCCGGCGCGCTCCTCGGCGGCGCGCAGGAGGCGCTCCTGAATCACCACATCCGCCCCCTTGGCCGCCCAGTCCCAGTACGCCTCGCTGGCCTTGAGGTGCACGCTCAGGCGCTCCGCCTCCACGTCGCAGCGCGCCGCGTCGCGCTCCTGGTCGGCGCGCTGGATGCCGGCGCGCGCCTCGTCGGTGTCGCGCTCGCGCAGGAGGGGCAGCTCCAGCCCCGCGCTCACCTCGCCGCTCGACAGCGTCTTGAGGTCGTACTTGTAGCTCGGCACCTCCCCGCCGCCCACGCGGTACCCGGCGAACAGACTCGCCCCCCACAGCGGCGTCGCCTGCGTCACCTCCGCGCTCACCGACGAGTAGTCGTAGGGACCCCCCGAGAGCGACCCCTTCGCCTTGAGCTTGGGGTCCCACGCCCCGCGCGCCCCCCCCGCCTTGGCCTCCGCCCCGCTCAGCTTCTGCCGCGCGGCGAGCAGCTTGGGGTGAGTGGCGTCCACGGCGCGGAGGACCTCGAGGAGCGTGAGGGGGGGGGCGGGGTCTGCGGCGGCGGTGGGGAGGGGGAGGACCCATAAAGCCAAAACGGGCAGCAGAGCAGGTGCAAAAACAGGTGCCAGGCACCTGTTAACATCTCGCCAGCGCTTCACTTTTTACCATCCTGTCCCTTCCCCCCCCCCCCCCCCCCCCCCCCCCCCCCCCCCCCCCCCCCCCCCCCCCCCCCCCCCCCCCCCCCCCCCCCCCCCCCCCACCCCCCCCCCCCCCCCCGGCGGCCA
>VGTA01000898.1 GCA_016874875.1 Deltaproteobacteria bacterium
CCCCCTCCACACGCAGCGCCACCTCAAAGCAGCCGCTCGGCTTCTCAACCTCCCCCTTCACCCACTCCACCGCGAGCCACCCGCGCCCCTCCCCGTCCACCTGCAACGTCAGCCCCACCGACGCCGTCTCGCCGAACTGGAAGCGCAGCGGGCGCGGCAGGGACATCAACCGCATCAGCTCCCCCACCCCCATCACCCTGCGCGCCACCGACACCTCCGGCGGGAGCCCCTCCGCCCCGCTCACGTCACGAAACCCGTGCCGCTCCAGCGCCGCCGACATCTCCTGAATCTCCCCCTTAAACTGCGACGACATCGGCGTAAAATCCCCCCGCGCCGCCCGCACATCCGCCACCGTGACCCCATCGCGCCCCGCGCAGAACGCCCGCACCTGCGCCTCGCGCACCAGCGCCTCCACGTCCGCCCCCGTGTAGCCCTCCGTCAGCTGCACCCCCTCCTCCACCTCCTGCGCCGCCCACCCCGCCCCGCGCTCGCGGAGCTTCTGCGACAAGATCGCGCGGCGCTCGGGGGCCGTGGGCAGGCCCACCTTCCACAGCTCGTCAAAGCGCCCGCGGCGGAGGAGCTCGGGGGGGAGCTTGTCGACGCGGTTGGCGGTGGCGAACACGTACACCCCCTCCTGCTGCTCCTGCATCCACGTGAGCAGCCTCCCCAGCAGGCGCGAGCCCGTGCCGCCCCCCTCGGCGCCCGACAGGCCGCCGAGCGCCTTGTCGAGCTCGTCGATCCAGAGGACGCAGGGGGCGGCGGACTCGACGGCGAGGAGGGCGCGGTTGAGCTGCTGCTCGCTCTCCCCGAGGTAGCGGCCCATGAGCGCGCCCACCTCGAGCCGCAGCAGCGGCAGCGACAGCCGGCTCGCCGTCAGCTTGGCGGCGAGGCTCTTGCCGCACCCGGGCAGCCCCACCAGCAGCACCCCCTTGGGGGGCGCGAGGCGCGCCCGGGCGCGCGCCTC
This sequence comes from Deltaproteobacteria bacterium, assembly GCA_016874875.1. Lineage (GTDB taxonomy): Bacteria > Myxococcota_A > Bradymonadia > UBA7976 > VGTA01 > VGTA01. The sequence continues at coordinate 965 of VGTA01000898.1, forward strand.
AGGGTGGTGCAGCAGCGAGGACATGTACTCGAGGTACCGCTTGTAGCGCTCCATGCCGCCGAGCTGCTCGCCGCTGAAGCCGTCGAGGGGCTGAAGCTCTAGCCCCACCGCGCGGCGGAGGCGGCCCGACTTGGCGCGCTGGAGCGCGTCCATCATCGCCTCCTCCCACGCGGTGAGGTCGCGCGCCCCCCCGGCCGCCCTCTCCTCCGCCGCCTCCCCCACCGCCGCCGCCATCGCCCCCGCGTCGAGCCCGCGCACCCGCGTCATCAGCCGCTCGCTCACGCGCCGGCGCTCCTGCTCGCTGTGCGAGGCGAGCGGGGCGTAGCGCGCGCGGAGCAGCCCCTCTAGGTAGCTGAGCCCCTCGCCGTCGGCGCGGGGCGCGCGCCACTCCACCTCCCGCGCCCACTCCTGGAGCTCGTCGCTCAGGGGGGCGTCCGTGGCGAGGAGCACGCGGGGGGCGCGCAGGGGGGCGGCGCGGCGGCACCAGGCGCGCAGGGCGGCGCGGAGGTCGGGGGCGGCGAGCGCCTCGGCGGGCAGGTCGAGCCACAGGAGCGCGGGCTCGGCGGCGGCGGGGTCGAGCTCCTTGACGGCGCGCCGCAGGTACGCCGCCGCCGCCTCCTCCGGGGCGTCGCGGCGCGCGAGGGCGCCCTTGGGGGTGAGGCGCGAGAGCCCCACCCCCTCCTCAAACAGCTCCACGCGCCCCGCGGGCCCGAGCGCGCCGTCCTCGAGCAGGGCGTGGAGCAGGGCGCGCAGGTACTCCGCCGGCGCCGCCGGGAGGCGCAGGAGCGCGCCGCGCTGGGTGAGGGCGCCCTTGAGCGCGGTGAGGTGGGGGGGGAAGGTCGGCGCGGGGAGGGGCGGGCTCATGGTCACCACCCAAAGAAGCTCGCGATGGCGCGCCCCACGGACTTGACCGCCGATTTCGCCACGCTCACCACCCCGCCCACCACCGCCTT
>VGTA01000899.1 GCA_016874875.1 Deltaproteobacteria bacterium
CCGCCGCCTCGCGGTTGACGCCCGAGAGCGCCTGCACGAGCGCGCTCGGCGTCTGGAGGTTGCCCACGTGGTCGGCCATCAGCAGCGCGCGCGCCACGATGGAGGCGTCGTCGCCGGCGTCGAGGATGCGGCGGAAGAGAGCGGCGCGCAGGAACGAGTAGGCGCGCTCCACTGCGAGCGGCGTGGGGGCGAGGGCGGTGAGCGAGAGGTCCGCGCGGTTAAAGGCGTCGAGCGTGAGGGGGTCGGGGTGCGCGCCGAGGTCGAGCAGCACCACGTCCACCTCCGCGCCCTCCGCCGCCTCGATGGCCGCCCGGCGCGCCTCCGCCGACGGCGGCCCCGACAGCGACACGGGGGCGCGGTAGAGGGTGAGGTCGCCGTGGGGGACGCTGAGCGCCTGGCGGAGGGGCGCGGGGGCGGCGCGGAGCAGCTCGCCGAGCAGCGGCAGGTGCGGCTCGAGGCAGAGCGCCGAGTGGAGATTCGCCCCGCACGGGTCCGCGTCCACCAGCGCCACCGAGAGCGCGCGCGCCTTGGGCAGCAGCAGCGCGAGGCTGGCGGTGATCAGCGTGCGCCCCACCCCGCCCTTGCCCCCCGCCACCGCCACCACCACCCGCGCCTTGCGATCTGGTGGGCGCGGGGTGAGGGGCGGGGCGATGGGGGCGAGCGTCTGGGGGTGCGCGCGGGTGGAGGGGGGCGGCGAGGGCGCGCGCGCCGCCGGCGGGGGCGCCGGCCCCCTGCCCCCGCTCGGCGCCTCGAGGCGCGCGTCCGCCCGCGGGGCGCCCGACGGGGTGTCCTGGGCCCGAAACATGGGGTGGTCGTTGATGGAGACCTCTGAGTAGGCGTCGTCGGCGAGCGCGAGGGGCGCGGCGGCGCTGGCGGGGCGTGGGGGGGGCGCGCTGGGGGAGGGCGACGCGGGGGCGCCGGCGGGCGCGCTCGCGGGGGCTACGGAGGGCGGCAGCAGGCGGGAGCCAAAGAAGTCCTCAGGCAGCTTGGGGCGCTCGCCGCCGTCCTCTGGGGAGCGGAACAGGCCCTCGAGGGGGTCATCGAGGAGCGCGTCCGCCCACGCGAGGTCGTCGCCCTCGAGGTCGAGGGAGTTGAGGTCGAGGAGGGCGTAGGCGGGCTCGAGCGCCCGCTCCGTCGGCGCGGGGCTCGCGGCGCGCGCGTCGCCCTCAAGGTCCCACGCGGCGGAGTCCTGTGCGGCGGCGGGGGGGAGGGCGGGGGGGAGGGGCGATCTCGGGTCGCGCATGGCGGCTGCCTAGAGGTCGGAGGGGAGGGGCGCTTTGCGGTGGAGCGCGGCGGCGCGGGGTGCTACAGTGACTCGCTGAACGGGAGGTGAGCGATGATCAGGATCACCGGCGGCGCCGCCAAGGGCGCCGCCCTGCGCGTCTATGACGGCGGGCAGGTGCGCCCCACGAGCGACAAGGTGCGGCAGGCTCTCTTTAACATATTGACACACCGCTTCAACGCGGATTTCCAAGGCGCCCGCGTGCTTGACCTTTTCGCCGGCGCCGGCGGGCTCGGCTGCGAGGCGCTGAGTCACGGGGCGCGCGAGGTGGTGTTCGTGGAGGCGGACCCGAGGGCCGCGCGCGTCATCTCGCAGAATCTGAGCGCCCTCGCCGCGCGCGTCAAGGGGGCGGGGCGGGTGGTGACGCAGCGCGCGGAGCAGCTCTTGTCGCGCGCCCCCGACGAGCCCTTCGCGCTCATCTTGATGGACCCCCCCTACGCCGACGGCGTGGAGGCGGCCACGCTGCGCGCCCTCTCGGCGGGGGGGTGGCTCGCCGAGGGCGGGTACGTAGTGGTGGAGCACAGCAAGCGCAGCCTCTTTGAGCCCCCCGACGGCTGGCAGCTCGCCCTGCGCCGCCTCTACGGCGACACGGCGGTGTCCATCTGCGCGCGCGCCGCGCTCCCCCCCGCCCC
>VGTA01000900.1 GCA_016874875.1 Deltaproteobacteria bacterium
ACGAAAAACCAGTCCGCCTTGCCAGCGTTGGTGATCCACATCTTCTCGCCGTTGAGCACATACACGTCGCCGCGGCGCTCGGCGCGGGTCTGGAGGCTCGCCACGTCGGAGCCCGCGTTGGGCTCGGTGACGCCGTAGGCGGCGAACGAGAAGGCCTCCGTCATGCGCCCGAGGTACTTGCGCTTCTGCGCGTCGCTGCCCGCCACGATCACGGGGGCCTCGGCGAGGGTGTTGGCCTCGATGGCGGTGGACACGCCCGTGCAGCCCCACGCCGTCTCCTCGGCGAGGAGGGCGCCATCAAAGACGCCGAGGCCGAGGCCGCCGTACTCGGCGGGGATGTGGGTGTTCATGAGTCCGAGGTCCCACGCCTTGCGGAGCGTCTCGAAGGGGAACTCGCCGGTGTGGTCGTGGTGGGCGGTGACGGGGCGGATCTCGTTGCGGGCGAAGTCGCGCGCGAGGGACTGAAGCTGGCGCTGCTCTGAGGAGAGCTCAAAGCTCACGCCGCCGCGGCTGTGCTGAGAGGACATGGGGGGCGTCTCCGGGTGAGTGAGGGGAGAGGGGGGAGGGGGCGGCGTCGGCGAGCGGGAGGTCGGCGAGCGGGGCGTCGGTGAAGGGCGCGGGGGCGCGGCAGGTCACGGGGGCGCGGGTGAGCGGGTCGAGGAACGTGAGCTCCTCGGCGTGGAGCAGGAGGCGGCGCGCCCCCCCCACCGCCACGGCGCCCTCGGCGCCCATGTTGGCCTCGCGGTGGTAGATGGCGTCGCCCACGATGGGCGCGCCGAGGCCGAGGGGGTGGGCGGCGTGGAGGCGCAGCTGGTGCGTCTTGCCCGTGACGGGCCACAGATGCACGAGGGCGCCGAGGGGGTGCGCCGCCGCGGGCGCCCAGCGGGTGAGCGTGGGCTTGCCGAGGAGGGGGTCCACCACCTGCAGGGGGCGATGGAAGGGGTCGAGGCGCAGGGGCAGGTCGATGAGGTCCCCGCGCGCCGCCGCGAGGCGGTCGAGGCGGTCGAGGGGGGCGCTCACCACCGCCGCGTAGCGCTTGTGGACGCGCTTGGCCTCAAAGTCCCGGTTGAGCGCCGCGAGGGCGCGCGGCGAGAGGGCGAACACCATCACGCCCGAGGTGGCCATGTCGAGGCGGTGCGCCACGAGTCCGCCGCGCGCGCGGGGGAAGAGCGCCCGCACGCGCTCGCTCGCCGCGTCCGCCGCCCACGGCTCGCTGCCGGGCACCGAGAGCAGGCCCGCCGGCTTCACCACCACCACCCACTCCTCCTCCTCGCGGAGCACCACGAGGGGGAGGTCGAGGGCGCTCGCCGGCGAGAAGCGCGCGCGGCTCGCCGGGCGCGGCGGGAGGGGGCCCTTGGGCGGCATCAGCGGCTCAAGAAGCTCTGCACGGCGCGGAGCTCAGGGTGCCCGCCGAGGAGGGCGCCGAGATTCTCCACGACGCCCTCGTCCGTCTGGTCCTCGATGAGGCCCATGAGCAAGAAGCTGAGCGCCTTCCACGGCTCCCCGCGCTGCGTGGCCACCACGCCGAGGTCGCTGAGGGCGCGCGTGGCGCGCGGGTTGAGCTGGAGCGCCCCGAGCAGGAGCGCCTCAGCGCGCGCGAGGTCGCCCTCCGAGAACGCCCGCTCGCCCTGCTCGCAGAGGAGGTCGGCGGGCTCGTGGGCGGCGGGCGGCGCGGGGCGGGCGGCGCGGGCGGCCTCCTCGGCGGCGAGGGCGTCGCGCTGCGCCTGGAGATTCGCGAGCAGCGCCTCGGCGCTCCGCATCGCCCCCTGGATCATCTCCTGGGCGCTCTGCGGGGCGCTCTGCGGGGCGCTCTGCGGGGCGCTCTGCGGGGCGGCGGGGGCGGGAGGCTGCGCTGCCTGAGAGCGGGCGAGGAGCGCCTTGGCGCGCTCTAGGGGGCTCAGGGTGGGCTCGG
>VGTA01000901.1 GCA_016874875.1 Deltaproteobacteria bacterium
GCGGGGGGCTCAGGCGCTAGCTCAGGCGTCTCGACGGCGGGGGGCTCAGGCGCGGGCGCAGGGGGCGCGAGGTCACTCGGCGCGGCCCGCGCGGCGGTGGAGTGGGCGGGGGGAGCGGGGCGGCGGGGGGGGCGCCACTCGCAGGCGCTGAGCAGGGCGAGCAGGGCGGTGAGGGCGGCGCGAGGGCGGCGTGGCACGCGGGGACTCCGGGGGGGCGCGGGGGCGCGGGTCAGGGGGAGGACAGCAGGGCGCGGGTCCGCGCGCCGAGCGGGCTGCCCTGCAGGTGGCTGAGGGTGGGCGCCCAGACCTCGCGCGCGAGGTTGCGCTGCCCCGCGCGCCAGTAGACGAGCCCAAGCGCCACGCGCGCCTCTAGGGCGTGCGCCGGGGACTCCGCGAGCCGCTCGAGCGCCGCCACCGCGGCGGGGCGCTGCCCCACCGAGATGTACACCTGCGCGGCGGCCAGCAGCGCGTAGCTCGGCAGCGCCTTGAGCGCCCCCTCGTCGCCGAGCGCCGCGTGGAAGGCGCGCCGGCAGGCGGCGGGGGGCGGCGCGCTCTGCAGGGGGGGCGGGGGGGCGTCGCGGCGCAGGTGGTGGGGGTCGAGGGCGCCCACCTCGGCGAAACAGCGCGCCACCTCGTAGACCTCTAGGGCGCGCGCGAGCGCCGGGGAGGCGGCGGCGCGCCCGGCGTCGGCCAGGAGCGCGCGCGCCTCGTCGAGCCGGCGCGCGGCGAGCGCCTCGAGGGCGAGGAGGAGGCGCGCGGGGGGCGAGCCGAGCTGCGCGGCGGCGGCGAGGTCCTCGGCGGCGCGGGCGTCGGAGGCGAGCGCGCGCGCCAGCAGCGCCACCTCGTAGCGCTCGTGTCGCGTGAGGGCGGCGGGGGCGCTGAGGCCGCGGTAGGCCGCCCGCGCCTGCCCCTCGCGCAGGGCGATCTGCGACTCGCGGTAGGCGCTGAGCGCCGGGTCCCCCCCCGCCGTGAGCGCCGCCCGGAGCTCGGGGAGCGCGCTGAGGCGCGCCTGCGCCCGCCGCCCCTCCGCGCTCAGCGCCGCGCCCGCCGCCCGCAGGTGCTCGCGCGCGCGCTCGGGCTCCCCGAGCTCCTCGAGGAGGCGCGCGTTGAGCTCGAGCAGCTCCACGTGCGACGGCGCGAGCGCCAGCCCCGCCTGGCAGCCCGCCCACTGCGCCGAGAGCGCCGCCCCCCTAAACAGCGCGCGGCAGAGCGCCCGGTGCGCGCTCAGCTCCCGCCCCGGCGTCAGGTCGCTCTGCTCCGCGAGGCGCTGCGCGAGGCGCACCCCGCTCCGCGTCTCCCCCAGGCGCAGCGCCGCCTCGCTGTAGAGGAGCAGCGGGTGCAGCGCCGGGGCGCCCCGCCAGGCGCCCACGAGGTTGAGCGTGGACGACAGCTCGCGGTAGAGCGCGGGGAGCTGCTCGGCGACCAGCCCCCCCGCGAGCGCCGACAGCGCGCGGAGCGGCAGACTCGCCGGGTGCGCGCGGCGCCCCTCGCGCGCCACGCGCTCGAGCGCCGTGAGCTCCCCGAGCGCCCAGAGCCCCTCCGCGAGCGCCTCCTCGAGCGCGCGGGTGCGCGGCGGGGGGCGGGGCGCGTCGAGGGCGAGGGCGGCGGGGCTCACGTGCGCCGCGAGGGCGGGGGCGAGGGCGGCGAGGGCGGGCGAGGGCGGGGGCGGGGCGGCGAGGAGCGCCACGGCGCCCTGCGCGTCCCCCCGCGACAGCGCCACGCGCGCGAGCAGGTCGCGCCGCTCGCGCGCCGTGAGGTCGCCGGCGGCGTAGGCCTCCTCCGCGCGGCGCGCGAGCGCCTCGAGCTGCTCAGCGCTCAGCTCCGAGGCGGCGTGCAGCGCCGCCGCCGGCAGCAGGCGCGGCGGGGGCGCGGCGAGGGCGGCGGCCTGCGCCGCGCTCTGCGCCAGCAGG
>VGTA01000902.1 GCA_016874875.1 Deltaproteobacteria bacterium
CGCCCCTGCGCCTGCGCCTGCGCCTGCGCCTGCGCCTCCCGCCGCCCCCGCGCCCGCCCCGCCCTCCGCCGCCGGGTGGCTGAGCAGCCCCCTCTGCGCCGCCCTGTTCGTGTGGGGCGCCTGCCTCTACGGCGCCCGCGCGCCGCACGCCAGCGAGCGAGAGCTCGCCGCCGTCACCGCCCTCGCCGCCCTGCTCATCGCCGCCCCCGCGCTCCGCTCCGGGGTGGCGCGGCGGCGGCTCTGGGTGAACGCGTGGATGCGCCCCGACGCGGCGCTCGCGCGGCTGCTGCAGGGGGGGGCGCTCTACGCGGGCCTCAAGCTGCTCGCGGCGCTGCCGTGGGCGGTGTTCTTGGTGGCGGAGCTGCAGCACACCACCGAGGCGCAGCGCATCGCCCTCGGGGGGGCGGCGGCGGCGGCGGGGGTGGCGCGCGAGGGGCTGCGGAGGTGGCTCGAGCGCCTGCTCGCCCCCGTGCCGGCGAGCGTCTTCGCCCGCGAGTGGGCGACGCGGCTCTTTACGCTGCTCGGCGCCGCCGCGCTCCTGCCGCTGGCGCTCACGCAGCCGCGCCCGAGCTACGCCGGCCTGTCGCTCAAGGCGGCGCTCCTGAGCGGCGAGGAGGCGGAGCGCGCCGCGGGGCTCTTTGGGCTGCTGCAGGACCTCAGCGAGCTCAAGGAGGTGGGCTTCTGGTGGGCGCTGCAGAATCTCCCCGCGCTCCTGAGCGGCGCCCCCGAGCGCGCGATCAGCTGGGCGCGCTGGGGGCTCGCGGCGCTCTACCTGCTCTACGCGCTCTCCTTCCTGCACGCGCTCTCCCGCCTCGCCGCCGCCGCCCTCGAGCTCACGGACGAGCGGGCGCGGCGCTTCCTGCGGGGCTGAAGGCGCGGCGGGCGGCCCACGAGAAGAGGAGCGCCCCGGCGCCAAAGGCGCCCACCCCCGCCCCGAGCAGGGCGCCCGTGGGGCGCAAGATGAGCAGCGCCGCGGCGAGCTGCGAGAGGATGAGGGCGTACAGGAGCCACGCCACCCACAGCCGCCCGAGGCGCGTGGTCACGTACGCGCCGAGGGGCGCGCCCACGAGCACCACGGGCACGCACGCGAGCCAGAACCCCCACGCCTCCGCGCTCAGCCCCCCCCCGCCCCCCACGCCCGCCCCCCGCAGGAGCGCGCCGAGGAGGGCGTTGGAGGCCATGAGGAGGACGGAGGTGGGGGTGGCGACCTCCTCGCTGAGGTTGTGCCGGAGCGTCACGTAGGCAAACGTGCAGATGTCCACGCCGTTGCCGTAGACGGCGCTGAGGACCCCGCCGAGCAGCCCCACCGCCAGCAGCTCAAGGCGCGCCCGCCGGTCGAGGGGGGGCAGGGCGGGGCGCGGGGCGCGCCGGCGGACGTGGTTGATCCAGAAGAGCGCGAGGCCGAACGACAGCCAGAAGCTCACGAAGGTGAGCTTGGCGTAGGGGGGCGACACCCGGTCCGCGCAGCAGAGGGTCCCGAGGAGCACGCCGGGGACGCTGCCGGCGAAGGCGAGCCCGAGGTACGCGCGCTCGATGGTCACCCGCCGCCCGAGGATCCAGAGGCTGGCGGCGGTCATGCCCACGGACTGGATGAGGAGCGAGAAGTCGCGCGCCACGGGCGGGGGGACTCGAAAGCCAAGGGTCATCACCGGGTACGCCACCGCCCCGCCCCCCTCGGGGGTGGCGCCGGCGATAAAGGACCCAAAGACCATGGTGAGGGTCATGTGCCAGCGCTCGGCGAGGAGGTGCCAGCTCTGGGTGTGGGTCATCCAGGCGCCGTAGGCGATGTAGGCGAGGGCGACGGGGATGGCGTAGAGGGCCGGGAGGGCGCGGAGGGCGGAGAGGGCGGGGCGTGGGGGGGGGCTCATGGGGTGGGGGACTCGCGGGGTGGGGGCTCGCAGGGGGGGGC
>VGTA01000903.1 GCA_016874875.1 Deltaproteobacteria bacterium
GCGCCCCCGCCCCCAGCGACCCCACCTGCAACGGCGTGGATGACGACTGCGACGGGCGCCTCGATGAGGACTACGCCCAGTCGCCCACCAGCTGCGGCGTGGGCCTCTGCGCCGCCACCGGCGCGCGCGTGTGCAGCGGCGGCGTGGTGGTGGACACCTGCGCCCCGCGGGCGCCGCAGGCCGGCGACGCCTCCTGCGACGGCCTCGACCAGGACTGCGACGGCGCCGCCGACGAGGCCTATGTGCCCACCCCCCTCACCTGCGGCGTGGGCGAGTGCCGCGCCTCCGGCGTGCGGAGCTGCGTGGCGGGGCAGGTGGTGAGCGCCTGCGCCCCCGGCGCCCCCACCGCCGACGCGAGCTGCGACAGCCGCGACAACGACTGCGACGGCAGGACCGACGAGGCCTACCCCGCCGCGCCGATCACGTGCGGGGTGGGCGCCTGCGCCGCCTCCGGCCAGCGCGTCTGCCTCGGCGGCGGCGTGCAGGACGTCTGCACCCCGCTCGCCCCCGCCCCCTCCGACCCCACCTGCGACGGCGTGGACGCGGACTGCGACGGGCGCGTGGATGAGAACTACACCGGCACCCCCGTCACCTGCGGCGTGGGCGCCTGCACCGCCACCACCCTCACCGCCTGCGTCGGCGGCGCCGTCACCGACTCCTGCGCCCCCAATCCCGCCGCCGCCGCCCCTGACACGGACTGCGACCTCGTGGACGATGACTGCGACAGGCGCGTCGACGAGGCCTACGCCCCCACTTCCGTCGCCTGCCCCGCGGGCTCGTGCAGCGCCGCGGGTCAGAGCGTCTGCACCACCAGCGGCCTCAGCAGCACCTGCGTCCCCACCCCCGCCACCAGCGACCCCACCTGCAACGGCGTGGATGACGACTGCGATGGGCGCCTCGATGAGAACTACGTGGCGCAGGTGAGCGGCGTGCAGATCTCGTGCGGGCTCGGCGTCTGCCTCAACACGCAGGGCACCCTCGCCTGCCGCAACGGCAGCGTGCTGCCCGCCTGCGACCCCCTCCCCGTGTCCTCCCCCGACACGTCATGTGACGGCGTGGACCAGGACTGCGATGGGCGCCTCGATGAGGCGTTCACGGGCGTCTCCAGCTGCGGCGTGGGCGCCTGCGCGCGCACCGGCACCCGGACCTGTGTGAACGCCTCTCTTCAGGATGTGTGCACCGCCGACGCGCCCATCGCGGAGCGCTGCGGGGACGGCGTGGACAACGACTGTGACGGGCGCCTCGATGAGGGCTTTGAGGCGATCGGCGCCCCCTGCTCTGCGGGGGTAGGTGAGTGCGCTCGAGCGGGCGTCTGGCAATGTAACGTGCCATCTGGCTCGCTGCTCTGCTCCGCGCAGCAGGGCAACCCCTCTCCGGAGGTCTGCAATGGGCGAGATGAGGACTGCAACGGTGTCAACGACAACGACCCCACCGACGCGGGCGACTTCTGCTCCAACAACACGCCCAACAGCACCACCCTCGCCGCAGGCGTCTGCGTGGGGCGGCGGGTGTGTCAGGGCGGATCGTTGGTCTGCGTGGGGAGCGACCCGGCGCTCAGGCCCCCCACGGGCGCCTTGGTCTATATGACCTATCCGGCGCCGCCTTTTACGGTGGGTTTGGTCAGTAATGCAACTTGCTCTGACTGTGCTATCATCTCAAAGATTAAATACGATGTTGATCCATGTGAGAATGATGGGACAAGATGGATATGCAGAAACAACCCAAGCTACTCCGTGACGAGACCTTGGTGTACAAAGACATCTAATAGTGTGATCAAGAATCCAAAATGCGACAAAGACTCCACCATCTGCTGCAACAGCGCGGGGCAGTGTGAGCCCGACAACTGAGCCCGACAGCTGAGCCCGACAGCTGAGCCCGACAGCTGAGCCCGACAGCTGAGCTCGA
>VGTA01000904.1 GCA_016874875.1 Deltaproteobacteria bacterium
ATGAGAGTGGGGAGGGCGGGGCGCGCGGGGGCGCAGGCGAGCAGGTGGGCGCGCAGGGCGGCGCCGAGCGCCGCGCCGAGGGCGTGCGTCTGGGCGAGGCCGCGCGGCTCCCACCGCAGCGCGCCGCCCGGCGCGCCCGCTCCCGCCTCCGCCTCCGCGCCCGCCCCCGCCTCCGCCTCCGCGCCCGCCCCCGCCCCCGCCCCCGTCCAGCGCGCCCCCTCAGGCGGGCGGGGGCGCGCGCCCCGCGCCACCTCGCCGCGCAGGCGCGCCACCACCTCCTCGTCGGCGGGGGGGAGGGGCAGGGCGCAGACCTCTGCGGGCGTGAGCCACTCAAACGCCGCCACGCCGAGCGCCTGCGGGGCGCCGCCCACGTGCCAGCACTCATAGACGAGCAAGATCACGTCTTTTTGAGGATACGGGTGGTGCCCCACGGCGTAGATCTCGGCGCCCGCCACCTCGATGGCGAGCTCCTCGCGCAGCTCGCGCGCCAGGGCCGCGCGGGGGTCCTCGCCGAGCTCGAGCTTGCCGCCCGGGAACTCCCACGCACCGGCGAGGTGCGCGCCGGCGAGGCGCTGACTCATCAAGATGCGCCCCGCCGCGGGGTGCCCCTCCGGGGCGCGGATGAGGCCCGCCGCCACCACCACCCGACTCGTCGGCGCCGCGCCCACGCTCAGCCCCCCACCGACATGAGGTCACAGCGGCGCACGCAGAGGCGCGCGGCGCCCCCCGCGCCGTCGTCGAGGGGGGTGCACTGGTAGCCCTGCGGGCAGGGGTTGGGCTCCTCGGCGCACGGCTCAAAGCAAAAATCGCCGAGAGGGCGCTCCTCTTCGTCCTGCAGCGAGAGGCACCGCTGCCCGCCGGCGCCGCACGACGTCTCGCTGGCGCTCGGGTCGCACCCCGGCTCGCAGTGCCGCCCGGGGGCGGGGGCGCAGGCGCGGGCGGCGACGTCGCACACCTCGCCAAAGGCGCACTGGTAGTTGAGGGCGCAGCCGCGGGGGCGGCAGCGCCCCCCCACGCACTCGCGCTGCGCGTCGAGGCAGTCGTCGTCCACCTGGCAGCCGCTCACGCAGCGCTGCGCCGACACGTCGCAGTACGTCTCAGCCTCAGGGCAGTCGCGGCTGCTCGCGCAGCCCCCCGGAATCACGCAGCGCCCCTCCTCGCAGGCGGCGCCGGGGGCGGCGCAGTCGGCGGCGGCGGCGCAGGGCGGGGCGCAGCGCAGGCCCTGGCAGCGCTGCCCCGCCGGGCAGGAGGCGTCGCTGTCGCAGCCCGCCTGGCACCGCTGGCGCTCGTTGCAGAAGTGGTCGGGGGGGCACTCGGCGTCCTGCGCGCAGCCCGCCAGCGCCTCGCAGGAGCCGCCCTCGGGCGCGCAGTACGACTCCGCGCTCACGCCCCCGCCGCGCAGCGCCAGCGGGGCGCACAGGTAGCCGGGGCCGAGGAGGTCGCAGGTCGCCTGCCCCTCACAGCGGCGCAGGCAGCGCGGCGCGCCGGCGGCGCCCACCGGGGCGCAGAGGTCCCCGGGGCGCGCGCAGCTCGCCGAGTCTCGGCAGGGGGCGCAGGGGGCGACGCGGGGCTTGCACTGCCCCTCGCAGGCGTCGCAGTAGTCCGCGGTGGCGCACTGCAGGTCACGCGCGCAGGGCGCGCCGGCGGCGGGGACGCAGTAGCCCTCGCAGCCGCACACCGCCCCCGCCGCGCAGGCGGCGTCGGGGCCGCAGAGGGCGAGAGGGGCGCAGAGGCCGCCCGCGCAGCGCGCGCCCGGGCCGCAGTCGAGGTCGCCGGCGCACCCCGCGCGGCACGCCGCCGCCGCCTCGTCGCAGAGGGCGCCCGGGGGGCAGTCGTCGTCGCTGGCGCAGGAGGCGAAGCCCGCCGCGCCCCCCGCCCCCGCCCCCGCGCCCGCGCCCCCCGCCC
>VGTA01000905.1 GCA_016874875.1 Deltaproteobacteria bacterium
CACGCCGCGCCCCTCACCAAACCCCTTGCGCCTCCCCCCCCGATCGCGTTGACATGAGCCGGCCCCTCCCCCCTCAGCGCGCCCCGCCCCACCCTCCCCCAGACCTCACCCCAGACCTCACCCCAGACCTCACCCCAGGACTCCCCATGCACACCCCCCCCGCCGCCCGCACCCCCGCCGACGTCCTCGCCCTGCTCGACGCCCGCGGCCTCACCCACGCCAAGGTGGGCGTCTTTGACATCGACGGCGTCCTGCGCGGCAAGCTCCTCAACCGCGACAAGCTCAAATCGGCGCTCGAGGGCGGGTTTGGCTTCTGCGACGTCATCTTTGGCTGGGACAGCGAAGACCAACTCTACGACAACACCCAGTTCACCGGCTGGCACACCGCCTACCCCGACGCCACCGCCCGCCTCCTCCCCCACACGCTCCGCGAGGTCCCCTTCGAGCGAGACGGCCAGGCCCTCGTGCTGCTCGGCGAGATGACCGGCAAGGCAGAGCAGGTCTGCCCCCGCGCCGCCCTCCGCCGCGTCCTCCAGCGCGCCGACGACATGGGCTACGAGGTCACCGCCGCCTTTGAGTACGAGTTCTTTGTCTTCAACGAGACCCCCGAGAGCGTCCGCGCCAAGAACTACCAGAACCTCACCCCCATCACCCCCGGCTTCTTTGGCTACTCCGCCCTCCGCAGCGGCGTCTGGGCTGAGCTCTACGAGGGGCTGCTCGACCTCTGCGAGAAGATGCGGATGCCCATCGAGGGCCTGCACACCGAGACCGGCCCCGGCGTCCTCGAGGCCGCCCTGCGCTACTCCGAGGCCCTCGAGGCCGCCGACCGCGCCGCGCTCTTCAAGACCTACGCCAAGATCTACGCCCAGCGCAAGGGACTCATGGCCACCTTTATGGCCAAGTGGTCCAACAAGTACCCCGGCCAGAGCGGCCACATCCACGTGTCGCTCCGCAAGAAGGGCAGCGGCGAGGCGGTGTTCCACGACCCCGCCCACCCCCACAACATGAGCGCCGCCATGGCCTCCTTCGCCGCCGGCCAGCAGCGCCTCATGCCCCACCTGCTCGCCCTGGTCTCCCCCACCGTCAACTCCTACAGCCGCCTCATCCCTGGCTACTGGGCCCCCACCCACAGCGCCCTCGGCGTGGAGAACCGCACCACCTCGCTGCGGGTCATCCCGGGCGCCCCCTCCTCCCAGCGCCTCGAGTACCGCGTCGCCGCCGCCGACGCCAACCCCTACCTCGCCCTCGCCGCCGCCCTCGGCTCAGGGCTCCTCGGCCTCGAGCGCGGCTGGGCGGCGCCCCCCATCATCGAGGGCAACGCCTACGCCCTCACCCTCCCCGACGCCGACCGCCTCCCCGCCACCCTCTGGGAGGCCGCCCAGCGCCTCAAGGCCAGCGCCGACGCCCGCGAGCTCTTCGGCGACGCCTTCGTGGAGCACTTCGCCGCCACGCGCGAGTGGGAGGAGCGGGAGTTTAGGCGCTACATCACCGACTGGGAGCTGCGCAGGTACTTTGAGATCATCTGAGCGCCTCATCTGAGCGCCTCGCGGTGGAATAGACGGAGCGCGGCGCGCGTGTTGTACCGCTTCGGTACGCCCCCTCCTCCACGCCCCCAGCGAGGCAGCCCCCTTGTCGCACACCGAGCCCCATCACCTCCACGAGCGCGCCACCCTCACCCTCCACCTCCTCCACCTCGCCCAGCGGCTGCTCCCCCTCTGCGGCGCCCACCGCGCCCTCCCCCGCATCGCCCAAGAGAGCGCCGAGGCGCTCCTGCACGGCGCGGTGCACGCGCGGCTGAGCGCGGCCGAGGCGTGCGCGCTCCTGCGCGACCTCTCCTGCACCCTGCGCCTCGCCGCCCTCGACACGATCGCCTGCGCGGAGGCGCTCGTGAGCGCCTCCCGCCTC
>VGTA01000906.1 GCA_016874875.1 Deltaproteobacteria bacterium
ACGCCGCCCTCCTTTGAGGTGCGCTGAGGGCGAGGGGCGGCTAAGAGGCGCTCAAAAGGCGCTCCGCAGCCCTAGGGTGACGGGGGTGGCGCGCAGCGTCATCGACTCGCGGTCGGAGTAGACGCTCTGCTCAACGTAGCCCACGGCGAGGAGGGCGTGGACCTGCGTGTTGAGGGCGTAGCGCGCCCCGAGCTGCAGGCGAAAGCCAAATCCCCACTGCCGCCCCCCGCCCTGCGCGGGCTCCACCCCCTGCGCCACCCCCCAGGCGCTCACCCCGGCGGCGAGCACGCCCTCGAGCGCCCAGGCGCAGCTGAGGGGGAAGTCCATGCGGAGGCGCGCGTGCGGCGAGAAGGTGAGGCGCGCCGGGGCGCCCGCCTCCGGCCCCTCGCTCACCCCGAGCCAGCCGATGTTGAGCTCGCCGCCCACCGAGAGCAGGTCGGTGAGCTGGTAGTCGAGGGTGGGGCGCGCGCTCCACGAGGGGCGCAGCCCCGCCACGCGGAGCGGCCCGCCCTCGTCGGGGCTGCGCGCGCGCTGCCCGTTGAGGGTGAGGTCGCCCTCCACGCTCCCCGCCAGCGGCGCGCAGTGGGCGCGAGGGGGCGCGGTGAGCGCGAGGAGGGGCGCGAGCGAGAGCGCGAGCACGGCGCGGGGCGCGAGGGGGCGCGAGAGGCGCAGGGCGCGGGCGGGGGGGCGGGGGCGGGGGCTCACGGCGTCGGCCTCTCTGGTGTGGTTCTGGCGTGGTGGTGTTGTCTCTTGTGGACGCGTGCGGCATACACATAGATGCGCTGCGACTCCAACCCGAGATCATACCTCAACATCACATCACACACGATCACATCACACGCGAGTGACACACATGACCAACACCGCTCAGCTCAAACAGAAGATCGGGCAGCGACTCATCGTGGGCTTCCACGGGGAGACGGTGCCCCCTGAGCTCCGGCGCCTCGACGAGGAGTGGGGGTTGGGGGGCTTTATCCTCTTTAAGCGCAACATCAAGGAGCTCGAGCAGCTGTTTAGCCTCAACGAGTCGCTCTTGTCGCTCGGGCGGGGCGTGATGCCCTTTATCGGCGTGGACCAGGAGGGCGGGCGCGTGGCGCGCCTCACGGAGCCCTTCACGCCCTTCCCCGACATGGCCTGCGTGGGGCAGCACGGGACGGTGTCGATGGCCTACGAGGTGGGCGCGATTCTGGGGCGCGAGCTGAGCGTGGCGGGCTTTAACCTCAACTTCGCCCCCGTGCTCGACGTCAATACTCACGCGCAGAATCCCATCATCGGCCCCCGCGCCATCTCCTCCGACCCCGAGGTGGTCGCCACCCTCGGGCGCTCGCTCATCCAGGGCCTCCACGATAACGCCGTGGTGGCCTGCGGCAAGCACTTTCCGGGGCACGGCGACACGCGCGAGGACAGCCACGTGACGCTGCCCGTGTGCGACCGCACCGAGGAGCAGCTGCTCGGCGTGGAGATGCTCCCCTACCGCCGCCTGCTCGACGACAGCGCGCGCCTCGACATGGTGATGCTGTCACACGTGCTCTACCCCGCCCTCGACCCCAAGCTCCCCGCCTCCCTCAGCCAGCGCGTCATCCAGGATTTCCTGCGCGCCGAGGTGGGCTTCCGCGGCGCCACCGTCTCCGACGACCTCGAGATGGCGGCGATCGCGGAGCGCTACAGCATGGAGGAGGTGACGCACCTGGGCCTCGAGGCGGGCCTCGACCTGTTCTTGGTGTGCCACTCGCTCGAGCGGCAGGTGGAGGTGCTCGAGACGCTCATGCGGGTGGCGGAGAGCGGCGCGCTGCCCAAGGCGAGCTGGGACGTGCCGGTGCAGCGAATCGTGCAGGTCAAGCGCGACCACTTCCGCCAGAGTCGCAAGGTGAACCGCGCCCACGCCCGAGAGCTGATC
>VGTA01000907.1 GCA_016874875.1 Deltaproteobacteria bacterium
GGGGGGGGGGTGGGGGGGGGGGGGGGGGGGGGGGGGGGGGGGGGGGGGGGGGGCGCTGCGGCGCTGGCGGCGCTTCTTGGAGGAGGGGGCGCAGGTGAGCTGGGCGCGCGACCTCGGCTGGCTGCCGCCGGGCCCGCCGCCGGGCGCGGGGGCGCCGTGAGCGCGCGCCCGCACCCCGCCGCGCCGCCGCCGCGCCTCGCGCCGCGCCTCGCGCGCCTCATGGCCCCGCTCGCGCTCCTCGCCCTCGCCGCTATCGGCGTCGGGCTCCCCGCCCTCTACTCGCGCGCGCTGCTCAGCGAGCGCGCCGCGGAGGCGCGCGCCGACGCGCAGCGCCTCGCCCTCCGCTATGGGCTCCTCGCCGCGCGCGACGAGGGGCTCTGGGCCTACGCCTACGGCGCCCTCGCCCTCGAGGCGCGCCCCCTCACCGCCAGCGGCGCCCTCGTGCGCCTCGACACGCCTCGCCGCCCCGCCGCTTTCGTGGCGCTCCCCGAGGGCGCCGCCGCCCCCCCGCCGCCCGGCGCCCCCCTCGCCTACGGAGGCGCCCCCGTCCTCGCGCGCGGCGAGGAGGTGGGGCGCGTGGGCGTGTGGCGCCCCGCTGAGGACCTCGGCGCCCTGCAGCGGCGACTCTGGCTCCTCGCCGCCGTGGTGGCGCTCGCCACCGCCGGGGGCACGCTGGTGCTCCCCACGCGCGCCGCCCGCCGCGCCGACGCGGAGATTCGGGCGCTCTGGGATGAGCTCAGCGCCCTCAACGCCACCCTCGAGGCGCGCGTGGAGGAGCGCACGCGCCAACTCGCGCGCCTCAGCAACCGCCTAATGCGCGCGCAGGAGGAGGAGCGCGCGCGCGTGAGCCGTGATCTCCATGACGACCTCGGGCAGGCGCTCACGGGGCTGCGCCTCCAGCTCACCGCCCTCCTCCGCGCCCCCGGCGCCCCGCCCCCCCTCGCGCCCCTCATCGCCGGCGTGGACGACAGCATCGCGCGCGTCCGCGCCCTCGCCCACGACCTGCGCCCCCCTGAGCTCGACGCCCTCGGGCTCTCCCACGCGCTCCGCCGCCACCTCGAGGGGCGCGCCGCCGCCGCGGGCCTCGCCCTCTCGCTGCTCGATGAGCTCGAGGGCGCGGGGGAGTCCCCTCTCACCGCCGCGGAGAGCGACGCGGTGTTTCGGGTGGCTCAGGAGGCACTCACCAACGTCCTCCGCCACGCCCATGCCGCCCGCGTGGACGTGCGCCTGTGGCGCGACGCCGCCGGCTGGCTGTGCCTGCGCGTGGTGGATGACGGGGACGGGCGCGGGGGGGGCGCCGCGGGGGACGGGCGCGGGGGGGGCGCCGCGGGGGACGGGCGCGGCCTCGGCCTCCTCGGCGCCGCGGAGCGCGCCCGCGAGCTCGGCGGTCACCTCAGCGCCCTCCCGCGCGCCCCCTCGCACCCCCTCGGGGGCTTCTCGCTGCTCTTGCGCCTGCCGCCGCCCTCCTAAAAATCCGCCGGGCGCGCGTTCGCCGCGCTGGCCGCGTTGGTCGCGCTCTCTGCGCTCTCTGCGCTCTCTGCGCTCTCTGCGCTCTCTGCGCTCTCTGCGCTCTCTGCGCTCTCTGCGCTCTCTGCGCTCTCTGCGTTCTCTGCGCTCTCTGTATTTTCTGTATTTTCTGTATTTTCTGCATTTTTTGACGCGCGGTGCTATGCTCAAAAGAGCCCCCACAAAACGCGCTGAGAATACACATGCGCCATACCCCCCCCCCGCGCCCCACCGCCGAGCCCGGCGGCGAGGACGCCGCTGAGCTGCGCGGTGACCCCCCCGCGCGCCCGCACCCCGCCGACTACGGCGACCACAGAGCCTACCTCACGGCGATGACCGTCTTCCTCAAGAGGACGCGCCCGAGCTTCTCCTTTCGCTCCTTTAG
>VGTA01000908.1 GCA_016874875.1 Deltaproteobacteria bacterium
CCCGCTCGCCCCGCTCGCCCCCCTCGCCCCCCTCGCGCTCCTCGGGGCCCTCGCGGTCTTCTGTGTCAGCGCAAGCGTAGCGCAGGCGCAGGCGCAGGCGCGCGCGGGGGTGATCGAGGTGGGGGCGCTTGAGCCGCGCGCGGTGCCCGCCGAGGCGCTGGCGCTCACGCAGGCGCGCCCGGGGGGGGCGGGGGGGGCGGAGGGCGGGGGGCGGGTGGTGGCGGCGCGGCGGTGGCGGGACGCGGAGGGGGAGAGCGTTTTGGCGCTCACGGAGCGCCGCGGGGGGGCGCCGGGGGCGGGGGAGCTGCGGCTCGCGGCTTATCGCCTCGCGCGCTCGTCGCCCTCGTCGCCGTGGCGCGTGGCGTGGCGCGCGCGGGAGTGGGTGACGCGCTGTGAGTTTGACCTGATGGGGGGCTTCTTCTTGGAGGAGGTCCACGTCACGGACCTCGACGCGGACGGGGTGGCGGAGGTGACATTCGGGTACGATTTCGCCTGCGTGTCGTCGGTGGACCCCTATGGCATGAAGGTCTTGGCGTATGAGGGTGCGGCGAAGTTCGCGCTGCGCGGGGAGCGCGCGCCGCGGATGTTCCCCGAGCTGGCGCGCCCGCCGGCGGAGGCGCTGGCGGGCGCCTCAGGGGCGCTCGTGGGGCTGCTGCGCGGGGTGTGGGCGCGCCGCCGCCTCTACGGGCAGTAGGCGCCCCTCACCAGAGCTCGACGCCGCTGGCCTCGAAACGCAGCTCCACGGCGGGAATCTCCGTGACCGCCACGCGCCCGTCCTCGGCGAGGTGGGCGCGCTCGGCGTCGCTCAGGCGCTTCACCTTGACCTCCCCGCTGAGGCGCGCGCGGCGCCCGGCGCCGTCCTTGGGGACGAAAAAGGCGTAGTCCTTGAAGGTGACGCGGGCGCGGGCGGTGGGCTTTTGACCGGCGAGGGTCATCCAGCACCCCTTGGCCTGGCACACGGCGGAGACGGTGCCGGTGACGACCACGGTCTTGTTGGTGTGCTGCTCGGGGGCGTCGCTGATGGCGTCGAGGGTGGTCTCGGCGGCGTCGGGGGGGATGGGGGCGCCTCGCGTGAGGGAGGGCGCGGGGCGCGCGGGCGCGGCGGGCGCGGCGGGCGCGGCGGGCGCGGGGTCGGCGCTGGCGAGGGGCGTGAGGCTCGACGCGAGGGGGGCGAGGGCGAGGGTGAGGGCGAGGGCGAGAGTGAGGGCGCGAGGGGCGCCGACGGCGTGCGGGGAGCGCATGGGGGCGATTCTTTCGCCGCGGCCGCTCTAGGCGGCGGGCTGCCGCCGGGCGCGCGGTGAGGAGAGCGTATCAAGCGAGCGGCGCGCCGTCCAAGGGGTTCTTGGGGACGCCCCAATGTCCCCGCTCAGCCCCTCAGGCGTCCGCCAGCGCCTCGCGCCGCGACAGCCTGATCTTGCCGTCCTTGTCCACCCCAATGCACTTCACATACACCTCCTCCCCCACGTCCACCACGTCCTCGATCTGAGACACGCGGTGATCCGCGAGCTCAGAGACGTGGATCATGCCGTTCACCCCAGGCGCCAGCTCCACAAAGGCCCCGTAGGCCTTGATGTTGGTCACGCGCCCCAGGTACACCTGCCCCACGCGCACGGGGCCCTCCTGCTCGCGCGCCGGCTCACGCGCCGGCTCACGCGCAGGCTCACGCGCAGACTCACGCGCCGGCTCACGCGCAGGCTCACGCGCAGGCCCACGCGCCGGCTCACGCGCCGGCTCACGCGCCGGCTCACGCGCCGGCTCACGCGCCGGCTCACGCGCCGGCTCACGGTCACGCGCGGGGCGGGCGGGCGCTCGGGGCGACTCCTCGCGCGCCTCACGCGCGGGGCGGGCGGGGCGGGGCGCCTCCTCGCGCGCCTCCTCGCGCCCCTCCCCG
>VGTA01000909.1 GCA_016874875.1 Deltaproteobacteria bacterium
GGGCTGGAGAGGGGGCGGGGGCGGGGGCGGGGGCGGGGGCGGGGGCGGGGGCGGGGGCCGCGCCGCGCTGGGCGCCGCCCACCCCGCCGAGCGCGCCGTGACGCCCCCTGGCGCGCCGGGGGCGCGGGACGCCGCCCTCGCTCGCGCCCACAGCCTCCCGCGGCGGCTGACGCTGGGGCTCAAGGCGCGGCTCCTGGGGTGGCGGCGGCGGTGGCGCGACCTGCGCGAGGGCGTGCGCGCCCACCCGCCCCGCCCCACGCCCGCCGGCCCCCACCTCCTCGCCGAGCGCCGCTCGCCGCTCTGGGGCGACGCCGCGGCGCTCCCGCCGGGGGAGCGCGCGCTCACCGCCGGCAAGATCGAGAACCTGCGCGTCGCCGCCCGCGCCCTCCACGGCGCGCGCGTCCCCCCCCTCGCCCCCTTGAGTCTGTGGGCGCAGGTGGGCGCCCCCGCCCGCCGGCGCGGCTTTGTGGTGGGGCGCGAGGTGCAGCAGGGCTGCGTGGTGCCCACGGTGGCGGGGGGGCTCTGCCAGCTCAGCAACGCCCTCTACGCCGCCGCCCTCGACGCCGGCCTCGAGGTGGTGGAGCGCCACGCGCACTCGCTCTCGCCCCCGGGGGCGCAGGGGCGCGACGCGACGCTCAAGTGGCCCTACCTCGACCTCCGCCTCCGCGCCCCGTTCGAGTGGAGCGTGGAGGCGCGCCTGGAGGGCGACGAGCTCGTCGTGCGCCTGTGGGCCGCGGGGGAGCCCCTCGCGGCGCCCGCGCCCCCCGCGCCGCCCGCGGCGCCCGCCCGCCCGCCGCTGGCGGCGGCGCGCAGCTGCTACTCCTGCGACGTCACCGCCTGCCACCAGCACGGGCGCCACCGCGCGGGGCGCGAGGAGGCCCACGCCGCCGCCGCGCGCCCCGGCGCGCGCGTGGCGCTGCTCTTGAGCGGCGCGTGGCCTGAGCACGAGGACGCGCTCGTGGCCCGCGCGGACGAGCTGCGGGGCGCCACCCTGCTCACCCCCGCCCCCGCGTGGCTGCCGCGCCTGGGCGCGCGCTACGGCTGGGCGCGCCTGCGCGCCGCCCTGCGCCCCGCCCCGGGCGCCGCCCGCGCCGTCCCCCTGCGCGCCCTCTGGCGGGCGCTGGCGCTGCGCCTGAGCGCGCGGCGCGGGGAGAACGCGTTCGCCGCGCAGCTGCGCGAGGACGCGCGCCTCGCGCGCGCCCTGAGCGCGCGCCTCCCCTACGACGCCACGCACCTGATCGTGAGCCAGGACCTCCTGCCGGAGCTAGAGCGGCGCGGGGAGCTCGCGGGGCGGAGTCTGGAGGTGCTGCAGACCCGCCCGCCCCTCCGCGCCCTCCACGCGCAGCTCGACGCCCTCGCCCTCGCCCTCGCCCCCGCCCCCCCCGCGCCTTCGCTGCTCGACTTTCGCGCGCCCGAGGAGGCGGTGGAGAGCGAGGAGCGGGCGCTGCGCGCCGCGAGGCGCCTCTACACCCCGCACCCCGCCCTCGCGGCGGCATGGGGCGAGCGGGGGGCGCTGCTCCCCTGGCGCCGCCCCGCCGCCCGCCCGCGCCCGCCGGCGCCCCCGGGCGGGCGGCGGGTGGTCTTGTTCTGCGGCTCCCTCTGCGCGCGCAAGGGGAGCGCCGCCCTGAGCGCGCTGTGGGCGCGTGAGCGCGCGGGGGCGCTGGCGGGGTGTGAGCTGCGCGTGCTGCGCGGGCAGGAGGATGACCCCGCGCTGCGGGCGGCGCTGGGGGCGCGCTACTTTGACCCGTCGCGGGAGGAGGAGTGGGGCGCGGTGGCGCTCGCGCTGTCGCTGTCGCCTGTGCCCCACGCGCCCCGCCTGGCCCTCTGGGCGATGGCGCGCGGGGTGCCGGTGGTGGCGGTGGGCGGGGGGGCGGGGCTGGCGGGGGA
>VGTA01000910.1 GCA_016874875.1 Deltaproteobacteria bacterium
GGGCTCGCCGTGGGGGGGGGCGAACTACGCGACGGGGGGGTCGGTGTATGTGGGGCGCTTTGAGGGCGCGCTGTCGCCCTGAGGCGCCCCTGAGACCTCAGCCTCAGCCGGCGCCGAGGGCGGAGAGAATCACGTCCACGAGGTCATAGCCCTCCTGCGAGATGATCTCCACCACCACGCCCGCGCGGTCGAGCACGAGCGCGCAGGGGAGCAGGGGGCGCCCGTCGCTCCCGCGGAGTCCCGCGCGGGTCACAAAGGCGCCGTGGCGGTCGATGAGCGCCAGGGGGCGCGCCTGCCCCCCGCGCGCCCCCCCGTCGAGGGCCCCGTCCACGCCGCGCGCCTCGAGCCAGGCGGCGAGCGCCTGCGGGGTGATGTCGTCGGAGAACACCACCACCGGCTGCACGTCCTTGAGCGCGAGCGCCTCGCGCTGGCTCAGCAGGAGGCGCAGCCCCTCCTCGCAGAGGGCGCAGCGCGTGGACGAGAGCAGCACCACATAGCCGCGCCGCCCGGCGCTGAGCACGTCGCGGAGGTTGGCGGCGCCCCCGCCCAGCGTCCACCCCGCGAGCCAGGGCAGCGGCTGCCCCTCCCGCAGCGCCCCCGCCGTGGAGGGCAGCGCGCTCCGGGCGGGGAGGGCGCGGGCGGGGGCGCTGGCGTGGAGGCTGAGGAGGGCGCTGAGGAGGGCGCTGAGGAGGGCGCTGAGGAGGGTGGGGCGAGGCGTGGGGTGAGGCGTGGGGCGAGACATGGGGCGAGACATGGGGCGAGACATGGGAGGGCGCTCTGTGGGGCGGAGGGGGGCGAGGGCAGCCCCCTCCATAGCACACCGCTAGAGGATGATAAACGGCGAGAGGGCGGCGGCGAGCAGGCGGCGCAGGTCGGCGGCGGCGGCGGCGCGCGTGAGTCTGCCGAGCGCCGCCGCCTCGTCTTGGGTGTGCGCGCCCGCCAGCTTGAGCGACGACCAGTCCACCTCGCCGAGGCGCAGGTCGGGGCAGCGCGCGAGGGAGGCGCTCAGGGTCAGCGCGCACTGCGGCCCCACCAGCCCGAGGGCGCAGCGCAGGGCGGCGCGGGGCGCCACCACGAGCACCTCCGCCTCCTCCGCGCTCGCGGGGCACGCGTTGCCCCCCCACGCCTTGAGCCCTAGCGCCTCGAGGGCCTCGCTCAGGGCGCCCCCCACCGCGCCGCCCAGCGCCGCGCGCGCCGCCGCTGGGGCTGGGCTGCCCGCCGCGTCCACCACGTCCACGGGGCGCGCCCACACCCAGAGCCGCCGCTCGCGGGCGGCGCGCGCCTCCTGCGCGCGGCGCATGTCGGCCTCCACGCCGCGCAGGGCGCTCGGCATCCTGCCGATGACCTTGAGCTGGCTGAGCGCCGGGGTGAGGCGCTCGTAGGCGCCGTGGGCGGCGTGCCAGGCCTGCGTGAACTTGAGCAGGTCCTGCGTGGGCGTGAGGTCGCTGAGCGCGGCGCGCAGGCGCTGCGCGTCGGGGCCGAGGGCGCTGATCACGCGGTCGGCCGCCTCGTCTCGCTGGAGCGACGCCTGCGCGCTGCACACCTCCGCCCCCCCCTCCTCGCCGCAGCGCGCGCACTCCTCCACGCTCCGGATGAGCTCAGCGTGCTCAAAGCGGGTGGTGAGGCGGACGGTGGAGGTGGCCTCCTCGCGCGACTCGTCGCCCTTGGGGCCGCTGCGCTCGCGGGTGACGACGCGCGTCTCGGAGTCGAGCTGCGCGCTGATCATGCTCGACAGCTCAGCCTTGGCCGCCCGCGCCGCCTCCTCGGGCGTGGGCCCCTCGCCGCGGGCCGTGAGGAAGCGCGCGGCGGGGCGCTCCTGGAGGGCGCGCTCGCAGGCCGCCGCGTCCCCCCTCCCGCCCCGCGCTCCTCCGCAGGCGCTGAGGAG
>VGTA01000911.1 GCA_016874875.1 Deltaproteobacteria bacterium
CGCGCCTTCACGCGCGCCTTGCGTGGGGTCGCTAAACATGCTCTTAGAGAGGCTCGCCGCCGAGAGAGGCTCGCCGCCGAGCGGGACTCACGCTGAAGTCGGAGTCTGAATGAGCCCGTGCACGCCGCTCGCCGCCCGCGCGCCCCTCAGCGCCACCCTCAGCGCCACCCTCAGCGCCGCCCTCAGCGCCGCCCTCAGCGCTGCCCTCTGCGCCACCCCCTCAGCGGCGCGCGGGCAGGAGGCGGGGCAGGGGGCGGCGCAGGGGGCAGGGCAGGGGGCGGCGCTCTCCTTCCTGAGCTCCAAGACGCTCATCCGTGCGCCCGAGGGCGGCGCGCCCACGGCGTTTCAGCTCATCCGCCTCCTCGCGCCCGAGGGCGCCCCCTGGCACGACGCCGCCGCCGAGTGGGGCTACCCGCTGCGCCCGGAGGACGAGGGGGCGCGGGAGGCGCCCGCGGGCGGCGAGGCGGGCGCCGCGCTGCCGCCCGCCGCGCCCGCGCCGGGCCGCCTCGTCGCCAGCGCCCACCTCGCGCCCACCACCTGGGTGCTGTGGAGTCTCAGCGAGGAGGGCGCGACCACGCCGAGCGCCTACCGCGCCCACGCCAGCGCCTTTGCGCAGATCAAGGAGCACGCCCGCCCCCGTGACCGCGTGGTGCTGCTGCGGGGCGGGCGGCGCGTGGCGCTCGTCGAGGGGGCGCGGGAGGCGGGGGCGTGGCAGCCGCAGACGTGGCTCCGGCACTTCGCCGAGCACCCCGCCGCCCCCGCCGCCCTCACCTCCAACACCGAGCAGCTCTCCGAGGCCCTCCGCCTCCTCTACGAGGAGCTCAGGGGCGACCCGCGCGCGCAGAGCCCCTGCGGCTCCCCGTGCCCTCACGTCCTGCCGACCGTGCAGCTCTTGCTCTTTGGGGACCGCGTGGACGTCACCGAGCCCCTCGTAGCGCTCGCCGCGCGCCTCACCACCGACGAGACCCCGCTCTATGGGCTCGAGGTGACGCACGTGAGGCCCTCGGAGCGCGCGCGCCCCGAGGAGGCGCTGGCCGGCGCCCTCAGCCCCCTCGCGCGCCGCCCCCGCCCCCTCAGCGTGCGCCACGCCGACCTGCACGAGGCGATGCGCGCCGTGGCGCAGTGGCGCGACCGCGTCTTGGTGACGCAGCCCCTCACCCCGATCCCGGTGTACTACTGGGGCGACGCCGACGCCGCCCTCTCCCTCACCGCGCGCGCGCCGTCGGGGGAGGTGGCGCGCCTCGCGGCGCCCGTGGGGCTGCGCGCCGAGGCGCTCCCCCCTCTCCTCGCGGCGCACGCCCGCGAGGCGCGCCAGGCGCTCGACGCGCGCCGCGCGCGCGCCCCGAGCGCGCTCAGCGCCCTCGACGGCCCGGAGGAGGCGCGCCGCGCCTGGACGCTCTGGGCGCTCGCCGCCGGCGGCGCCCTCGCCCTCTACGCGCTGCGCCGCCGCCGCGCGCCCCACGCCGCGCCCCACGCCGCGCCCCACGCCGCGCCCCACGCGCTCGGCGACTCCTCGGGGGCGCGTGGCGCCGTTGGCGCCTTCCTCGCGGACCAGCAGGCGCACGTCAGCGACGCGTGGTCGAGTCCGCCGCGCGCCGACGCGGGCAGGGCGAGTCGCCCGCCGCATGGCGGGCGCCCCACGGGCCCCACGCCGCCGGCCACCGCCGAGGGGGCGCCGTCGCTGCCCCCGGGGGGCTCGCTGAGTCTCCTCGCGGGCGACGACTGGGGGGCGCCGCCGTCCCCCCGCCCCGCCGCCCCCCCGCCCCGCTCGCCGCGCCCCGCCCCGCTCAACGGGCCCCTCAACGGGCCGCTCGTCCCCTCCACCGACCACTCGCAGGCGGCGGGGGGAGGAGGGGGCGGGGGGGGCGGGGGGAGCGGGGGGG
>VGTA01000912.1 GCA_016874875.1 Deltaproteobacteria bacterium
GAGCGCCCCCAAGAGCGCCCCCAAGAGCGCCCCAAGCGGCGCCGCCGGCCGAGCAGGCCTGGCGCCCCCCCCAGCAACGGAGACTAAGCCCCATGAGCAGCCCCAAGAAAGACATCAGCAGCAAAGAGAAGGCCCTCGAGGTCGCCCTCGGCGCCATCAAGAAGCAGTTTGGGCAGGGCGCCATCATGCGCCTCGGCGCCGAGGAGACCCTCTACGGCGACCAGCCCGTGATCCCCTCGGGCAGCATCGGCCTCGACGTCGCCCTCGGCGTAGGCGGCTACCCCCGCGGGCGTATCATCGAGATCTACGGTCCGGAGTCGAGCGGCAAGACCACCCTCACGCTCCACGCCATCGCCGAGGCGCAGAAGCTCGGCGGCATCGCCGCCTTCGTGGACGCCGAGCACGCCCTCGACGTGGACTACGCCCGCAAGCTCGGCGTGCGCACCGAGGACCTCCTGATCGCGCAGCCCGACACCGGCGAGCAGGCGCTCGAGATTGTGGAGAATCTGGTGCGCTCCAACGCCATCGACATCCTCGTGGTGGACTCCGTGGCCGCCCTCGTCCCCAAGGCGGAGATCGAGGGCGACATGGGCGACAGCCACGTGGGCCTGCAGGCGCGCTTGATGTCGCAGGCGCTCCGCAAGCTCGTGGGCGTGATCAACAGCAGCAAGTGCACGGTCTTCTTCATCAACCAGATCCGCATGAAGATCGGCGTGATGTTCGGCAACCCCGAGACCACCACCGGCGGCAACGCGCTCAAGTTCTACGCCTCGCAGCGCATCGACGTGCGCCGCATCGGCGCCGTCAAGAGCGGCGAGAGCGCCATCGGCAACCGCACCCGCGTCAAGATCGTCAAGAACAAGGTGTCGCCCCCCTTCCGCGAGGCGGAGTTCGACATCCTCTACGGCACCGGCATCAACAAGTCCGGCGAGGTGCTCGACCTCGCCGTGACGCTCAACCTCGTGGACAAGTCGGGCGCCTGGTACAGCTACAACGGCGACCGCATGGGCCAGGGGCGCGATAACGCCCGCCTGTACCTCGAGGAGCGCCCGGAGGTGATGGAGGCCCTCGAGAAGAAGATCCTCGAGACCAGCAACATCAAGCCCATCCTGTCGTCGGACGACACGTCCTCTGAGGACTGAGCAGAGGGCTGAGTGAGCGCCCCCCTGCCCCTCGCGCCGCACGCCACCGCCTGGGAGCGATTTGAGCGCGAGGACCTCAAGCGGCAGCCCAGCCGCTACCCCGCCCTCCTGCGCGAGCTCGAGCGGCGGGCGGTGAGCTTCCACCTTGAGCCCCACGCCGTGGCGCTCGCCGCGGAGCTCACGAGTCTCTGCCCCTACCTCTCCGATGAGGAGCAGGCGGCGCTCACCCTGCTCACGCTCTCGACTCTAGTGGACCTGAGTCGCGGCAGCACGCGCACCCCCGCCGACGGGCCGGCGGCGTACGCGCACCTGCGGCGCATCTACCGGTGCCTCAGCCCCGAGGCGGCGGGGCCGCTGCTCAAGATCAGCCGCGGCTTCCTCGACCGCGGCGCCGCCCCTGAGGTCATCGGGCGGGACCCCGACGCCTACACGCCCCTGCTCTACCTCAACGGCTTCCTCTACCACCAGCGCCTCTACGCCGCCGAGGGGCGGCTGAGCGCGCGGCTGCGCGAGCGCCTTGGGCGCCGGAGCGGCGTGTCGCCGGCGGCGGCGGCGGCGGCGGTGGAGGCGGTGCGCGGCGGCGGGGCGACGCACGCCCTCTCAGAGGAGCAGCGGGCGGCGGTGTCGCTGGCGCTCTCGGCGCGCGTGTCGCTCATCTCGGGGGGGCCGGGCACGGGGAAGACCTCGATCGTGGTGGCGCTCCTGCGCGCCTTCGCGCGGCTGGGGCTGGGGGGGGGGGC
>VGTA01000913.1 GCA_016874875.1 Deltaproteobacteria bacterium
GACGTGCTCAATTACCTGCTGGCGATCGCCAACCGGCTCAACATCGACCTAGAGGGGGCGTTCCGCCACAAGAACCTCATCAACCAGGGGCGCACCTGGGCGCAGGGCGGCGAGGGGGGCGGCGAGGCGGGCGGCGAGGGGGGCGGCGAGGGGGGCGCGCCTTGACGCCGCGCGCGAGCCTCGCGCTCATGCTCCTGTCGTGCGCCCTGCTCGCCGCCCTCTACGCGCAGCGCCCGCGCGGCGTCGCGGGCCCGCGCGCCCCCGACGCGCTGGCGGCCGCCGCGCGGGTGGAGGGGCGCGGCTTCCCCTACGAGGCGCTCGCCGAGGCGCTCGCCGTGGCGCAGGACGGCGCCCCCTGCGGGGGGGGCGCGCCGCCGTGCTACGCGGCGCTGCGCGCCCGCCCCGCGCCCCTCGACCGCTTCTTGGCGCTCATCGCCGAGGTGGGCCCCGAGAGCGCCCCGCACCGCTTCACCCGGCGCGAGGAGCGCCTGGCCTACTACCTCAACGCCCACCTCGCCGGGCTGCTCGCCGTGCTGCGCGACCGCTGCGAGGGGGCGCGCGACCCCCGCGCCCTGATGCCGTGGGGGGGGCTCTACTGGCGCGTGAGCCTGCGCGTGGACTCCAAGGACGTGAGTCTCAGCGACCTCGCCGCGGAGGTGAGCGCGCTGTCGCAGGGCGACCCGCGGGTGCTGGCGGGGCTGAGCAAGGGCGCGCGCGGCGGCGTGCCCCTGCGCCGCGCGCCGTGGCGCCCCGCCGCCCTCGAGGGGGACCTCGCCGCCGTGGAGGAGGCGCTCCTCTCGCCCCCCCTCGCCGCGCGCGAGGGCGACGCGCTGCGCCTCGGCGCCCCCTACAAGACCTACGAGCTGCGCTTCACGCCGAGTCCCCTCAAGTACATCGAGGCGCGCCGCCCCGCCCTCGCCGCGGGGGTGGGGCGCTGGGCGTGGGCGCCTGAGGAGGAGGGGCTCGAGGGGCGCTGTGGGGGAGAGGCGCCGAATAGATAAACGCTTGTGTGGAATCAAAAATGGTGTTGAATGAGGGCAATGCTCCCAGCCTTCTCTCTCATCGCTTGATCGGATTCCCCCTTTGCGCCCCACCCGCCTGCTCGCAGCTCGACGTGAGCTACTCCGTCAACAACTTCCTCGTCGCCACCGCGGGCACGAGCTACCTCACCAGAGAAGAGAAGGCGACAGAAGACTCCTCCAGAAAGCGCACCTCATCACAGAAGGGCGCGCACGTTGGCTTTGGCTACTACAAGAACATTGGCCCCAAGCAGCGCACGCGCCTGAGCGCCATCGCGGGCAGCGCTTTTCAGACCTGGGATTACACCAATGACTTCGCCTCAGAGGTTAGCGCACAGGGAGATTTCAACGGGCCTTTGGGCTTCACCCGCTTCAACGCCTCCGTGATCAACCCCTTTGGGCAGGTGGCGCTAACGCACGGGAGCAGCTTGAGCAACACCTCCTTCGCCCTGCGTCTCGAGAAGCCCATGATCGACTTCAGCAAAACGGAGCCCGACACCGCGCGCGCCAAGGGCTCCCCCACGCTGCTGAACGTGGCGCTCCAGGGCAAGTATGGTCTGTTCGCGGGCCTGTCGTTCTACGCGCAGTTCGTGTATCGTCACAACTTCGACACGAGGTACTTTGACAACCTCTTTGATGACTACATCGACAACAAGAACGCCTACGAGATCTCGTCGTGGAATCTCTACGCCGGGCTCACCTACGAGCTCGACTTCGGCGACCTCTTCAGCGACACCCCCGCCGAGGAGCAGGCGGCGCCGCCGAAGGCGCTTGAGCAAGGCGAGGGCGAGGGCGAGGGCGAGGGCGATGGCGAGGGCGCGGGCGAGGGCGCCGCGGAGGGCGCGGGCGCGGCGGC
>VGTA01000914.1 GCA_016874875.1 Deltaproteobacteria bacterium
CAAGAGCAGCCTTATCCGCTGCCTCCACAGGGCCGTGGAGGCCTACAGCCTCTGCGACGAGGGCGCCCTCTACACCTTCAGCTGGGTCTTCCCGAGCAAGCGCCGAGACGGCGCGGGCGGGATCGGCTTCGGGGCGGGGGGCGGGCGGGGGGCGGGGGGCGCGCCCGCCTCGTTCGCCTACCTGCCCGCCGGCGACCTCGACGCCCGCGTCCCCTCTGAGGTGCGCGACCACCCCCTCCTCCTGCTGCCGCGCCCCGCGCGCGTGGCGTGGCTCCGCGCTCACCTCGGCGCTGACGCCCCCCTCCCTAGGGCCCTCGCCGAGGGCGAGCTGAGCGCCAAGTCCGCGCAGATCTACGAGGCGCTCCTCAAGAGCTACCAGGGCGACGTGGCGGAGGTCCTGCGCCACGTGCAGGTGGAGCGCTTTGACGCCTCGCGCCGCTACCGCCGCGCCCTCTCCACGGTGGACCCGCAGCTCCGCGCCGACGCCCACGCCCGCCAGCTCACCGCCGACCGCAGCCTCGCAGCGCTCCCCGCCGCCCTGCAGCACCTCAGCCTCTTTGAGGCCGGCGGCCCGCTCGTGGAGGGCAACCGCGGCGTCGTGGAGCTCAACGACCTCCTCAAGCGCCCCGTGGAGGCCTTTAAGTACCTCCTCGCCACCTGCGAGACGGGGGCGGTGCGCCTAGAGGGACTCACGCTCTACCTCGACGCGCTCCTGATCGGGAGCTGCAACTTTGAGCACCTCGAGGCCTTTAAGGAGGCCCCGGAGTTCGGCAGCTTCAAGGGGCGCCTCGAGCTGGTGCAGGTGCCCTACCTGCGGGATTTTGAGCGCGAGGAGGAGGTGTACGCGCCTCAGCTGGCGGCCATGTCGCGCGACGTGGACGTGGCGCCGGGCGTGGGGCGCGCGCTGGCGCTCTGGGCGGTGATGACGCGCTTTGAGCGCCCGCAGCCGGTCCACTTCGACCCCGCCCTCAAGGAGCTCATCGAGGACCTCACCGCCCTCGAGAAGGCGCGCCTCTACGCCACCGGCGCGCCCCCCGCGCGCCTCTCGGCGGAGCGCGGCGCGCGCCTCGCCGCCCTCGCCCCCGCCCTCTACGCCGAGCCGCAGCCCGCGCCGCTCTATGAGGGGCTGATGGGGGCGAGCGCGCGTGAGCTCAAGGCGCTGCTGATGGCGCTCGCCAGCGAGGCGACCGCCCGCGCCGGCGGCGCGCGCCCCCACATCACCCCGCTCCACGTAACCGACGCGCTCCTCGCCCTCTGCGAGCATGACTCCCTCTACCCGTTCCTGCGGCGCAAGCCCAGCGGCGGCTTCTATCAGCCCAAGACGTTCGCGCAGTGGGCGCGCGAGGACGCCCTCGAGCGCTTTGAGGCGCTCGCCCACGACGCCCTCGGCCTCGTGAGCGCGGCGCAGGTAGGCGAGCTCTTTGATCGATATGTGGAGCACCTCACGAGCGCCGTCCGCGGCGAGCGCCGCCTGAACGCCGTGACGGGCGCCTATGAGCCGGCTGACGAGTCGCTCATGCGCGACGTGGAGAAGCGCCTCGGGCGCAAGCACACGCCGGAGGCGCGCGGGGAGCTCGTGCAGCGCGCGGGGAGCTGGCGCCTCGAGCACCCCGAGGGCCCCCTCGACCCCCGCGCGGTGTTCGCCGCCGAGCGCGCCGCCCTCCAAGAGAGCTTCGTGCGCGAGCGCCGCGCGGAGGTGCGCGCCGCCCTCGACGCCCTCCTCCGCCGCCTCGACGCCGCCCTGCGCCCCGCCGACTCCTCGCGCGCCCCGCTCTCCCCCGAGGAGGCGGCGCGCGCCGACGACGCCCTCGCCCGCCTCGCGGCGCAGGGCTACTCCCCCCCCGCGCTCCGCGACCTCGTGGCGGCGCTCCTC
>VGTA01000915.1 GCA_016874875.1 Deltaproteobacteria bacterium
ATCAAGATCAAGATCAGGGTCCGGCGCAGCCTCAGGAGCGCGCTCAGGCTCAAGGCCTAGCGCGGGCTCGAGCTCGGGCTCGCGCTGGGGCTCCGGCGCGGGCTCCGGGGCGGGCGCGCGCCCAGCGGGCCAGTCGATCTGGAGGGGCGCGGGGGGGTCGGGGGGGGCGGGGGGCGCGGGGGAGGGCTGCGCTCGCTGCGCGTCCTGCGCCTGCTGGGCGCGGAGGGCGCGCGCCGCGCGGAGGAGCTGCGCGTCGAGGGCGCCGAGCAGCTCGAGGGCGTCCGCCTGCAGGGCCACCTCCACGTCCTCCACCCGCTCCCCCTTGGAGATGCGGGCGCTCACCTGCCGCGCCTCGCGGGTGTCGAAGAGGGCGAGGGAGACGCGCAGGCCCTTGCCGAACCGCACCACCGAGCCCGTCACCAGCCAGCGCGCGCCGATGAGGCGCCCCGTCTCCACGGCGCACTCGCCCACGCAGTCCTCGAGGCGCGTGGTGGGCGGCAGCAGCACCGTGACGCTCTCTTTGCTGATCACTAGGAAGCGCCGGCGGGGCAGGCGTTGCGCGGCGTTGCGCACCACGTCGGCGAGCAGCGCCGCCTCGTCGGCGCTCACGAGCTCTTGCGTGCGGTTGAGGAGGGCGAGCACCGCCACCCGCTCCTCCTCGGGGGCGGGGGGGGGCGCGGGGGCGTCAGGGGGCGCGGGGGCGTCAGGGGTCGCGGGGGCGGGGGGGGGGCGGAGGGCGCCCCAGGGGGCGTCGGCGGCGCCGGGCAGCGGGCCGCAGGCCGCCGCCCACGCGAGGCAGAGCAGGCAGGCGCCGCGCGCGCTGAGGGCTGTGGGGGTCATGGGCGCTCCGAGGAAAGGGCGTGGGTCTGTGCTGTGTGATACTTAACATCGGGGGTGATTGGCAATGTGAGCGGGGTGAGCGGGGCGAGTTGGGTGAGCGGGGCGAGTTGGATGAGCGGGGCGCGGGGGGCGCGGGGCGCGGGGGGCGCGGGGGCGGGGCGGGCGGGGCGCTTGGCGTGGACGGCGCTTGCTGTTAACATGTGAGCCGCTGCCCGCGCGCCCAACGCCCCACAGGAGTCGCTATGCCCCGCCCCGCCGCCCCCCGCCCGCTCCTCCGCCCGCTCCTCCGCGCGCTCCTCCGCCCGCTCCTCCGCCCGCTCCTCCGCCCTGGCGCCCGCGCGCTCGCCCTCACCCTCGCCGCCGCGCTCGCCCTGAGCGCCTGCCAGAAGCCCGCCCCCGCCGGCGAGGGGCAGGGGGCGGGCGCGGGGCTGAGCACCACGGCGGGCGCGCGCGCGGGGGCCGCCGGCGTGGTGGACGGCGAGACCTACCAGGTCTTCTTGCCGAGCGCCCCGGGCGCCGCCGTCCGCGTCCTCGCCAAGCCGGGCTTCAAGCCCAACGCCGACTACCCGCACCGCCTGGTCCTCAAGGCCCCCGCGCCGGCGCCCGGCGGGGCGCAGGGGCAGGGGCAGGGGCAGCAAGCGGGCGCGGGCGCGGGGGAGGTCAAGGGCGAGCTCGCCGGCGACGCCCTCACCTTCGCCGCCGCCCCCGCGCCCGGCGCGCAGGTGGCCGCCACCGCGGACTTCAGCATCTGCAACGACCAGATGTGTAAGCTCTACCGCGACGTGGAGCTCTCCTGGGTGGCGCCCTGATGAGCCCCGCCGCCCCCGCCGCGGCGCCCGCGGACCCCGCGGCGCTCCTCGCCGCCCTGCGCGCCGACTCCCTCGAGCGCTTCCGCGCCGAGCGCGCCCTCCTCTCCTTTGAGGACTACCTCAAGGAGGTCGCCGCCGCCCCCGCCCGCCACGCCCGCGACGCCGTCACCTACCTGCGCGACGCCTTTGACCATTTCGGCTCGCGCGTAGTGGAGCGCCCCT
>VGTA01000916.1 GCA_016874875.1 Deltaproteobacteria bacterium
CCCCGCGCCCCCCGCCCCTCAATAAAACAAGTGCACCTGCACCGTCGCCTGCCCAAAGCGATGGTCAAAGTTGTCCACCAGGCGATACTCCGGGCGCACCTCGAGGTACGGCAGCACAAAGAGCTCCACGCCCGCCACGTACTGCCACGTCACCGCCACCTCATCGAGCAGCGTGGTGGTGCTGTGCGTCTGCGCCCGCTCCACGCGCCCGCCGAGCACCGCCCAGTCGCGGAGGGCGTACTTGAGCCCAAAGTGCGTGTTGAGCTGACGATACATGATCGTGCGCTTGCTCCACATCGCCTCCGCCACCACCGACAGCCCGCCGCTCAGCCCCGCCCCGGCGAAGCCGTTGAGCATGAGGAAATCACCGCTCGCGTACGCCGACCCGCCCACCCAGGCGTTGAGCGTGACGGGGGGCGCCGGCGGGGCGGCGGGGGCGCTGGGGGCGCCAAAATCGTCGGCGAAATCGTCAGCGAACTCGTCCGCCGCCTTGGGCGCCGCGGCGCCCCCGAACGTGAACTGCGGCAGCGCCGTGACGCGCGCCACCGCCGCCACCGGCCACAGCGCGTTAGAGTTCCTGAGCACCCCAGGCAGCTGAGGCGTCCCCTCGCGGTTGAGCGACTCGTTGAGGTGATGCACATCAAAGACCCCCACCTCCGCGCGGAGCCAGCGCCGCGGCTGATAGCCCACCTCCACGCCGAGCTCGCGGAAGTTGGGCGGAATCACCGGCGCGCGCCGGTTGGCGGCGTCGCCGCGCACCAGAATCGTGTGGTCGTCCTCGCGCACGCCGAACGTGGGCTGAAAGAGCCCCACGCGCACGTAGGGCTTGTCGCCGCCGAGCGAGTACATGCCCCACGCCTCAAAGGCGCTCATGCCGGGGTACACCTGCGTGAGCGGGTCGCCGTCGCGGAGCCCGGAGCCCGGCTGGAAGCTCCCGTAGAGCGTGAGGTCGTGCGTGGGCTTCACCGCCAGGTACGGCTGCAGCTGCATGGGAATCATCGTGAGGTCCGGGTAGACCACGGCGCCCGTGGGCCCATACTCGGGCCCGCCGAGGCGCGCCCACTGCAGGCGAGCGTCAAAGCCCACCGAGAGCTGCCCGTCGAGCAGCGTGTTGCTCTCCTGCGCGTGGAGCGGCGCGAGGGCGAGCTGGTCATAGGTGAGCGCCCCCACCTTGCTCATCGCCCCCCACCCGAGCTCCGTGCGCCCCCCGCCACCGTTGGGGCTAAAGTGGCAGCCCACGCAGGGCGTGCCCGCGGTGAGCGACATCCGCGGCGTCGCCCGCGCGGCGGGCGCGCAGAGGAGCGCGCAGAGGGGCGCGCAGAGGAGCGCGCAGAGGAGCCCCCAGGGGAGCCCCCAGGGGAGCCCCCAGAGGGGCGTGAGCGATGGGAGCGCCGTGCGGGCGCCGCCGGCGCCGCGCGCGCCTAAGTGCGTGCGTCTCATGAGGGATTCTCCTCGCGCTCTTCGCGCGCCAGCCACTCGGCCAGCGCGAGGCGCGCGATGTGGGAGAGCGTATAAGGCTGACGCTGGCGGCGCAACACGCTTGAGCGCGCCTGGAGGCGCTCAAAGAGGTCAGGGGGGACGGTGATGGAGATGTGCAGGTAGTCGGCCTTGGCGGCCGCCCGGCGCCGCGCGGCGGGGGCGGGGGCGGCGGGGGCGGGGGCGGGCGGCGCGGGGGCGGGCGCGACCTCGGCGCGCTCCTCCTCAAGGAGGTCGAGGAGGGAGAGGCGCTTGCTCATGGCGCGCTCCCCTCCACCAGCGCCAGCACCTCAGAGGCGAGGCGGACGAACTCAATAAACCCCTGCCCCTCCGGCTCAAACGTGTTGATGCCCTCCCCGCTGGTCGCCGCGTCCGAGTACGCCACGCGCAGCGA
>VGTA01000917.1 GCA_016874875.1 Deltaproteobacteria bacterium
AGGGGCTCATCTCCGCCGCGCTCGCCATCGCTGCTCTCGCCATCGCTGCCCTCGCTGCGCGCTCGGTGGCGCGCTCGATTGTTATGCTATAATCTTCTGCTGTGATCTTCTGCTGTGATCTTCTGCTGTGATCTTCTGCTGTGATCTTCTGCTGTGATCTTCTGCTGTGATCTTCTGCTGTGATCTTCTGCTGTGATCTTCTGCGATCTTCTTGTATTTTCTTGTGCGGAGCGGCGCCACACGGATACCGCGGCGGAGCGGATGGATGTTGATCAGAGCAACCTCTTCAAGTCGAGCCAAGCGATGACCCTCAAGAGTCCCCCCGAGCGCCCGCGCGAGCGACCGCGCGAGAGCGCCCCACGCGCGCCCCGCCTCCGCTGGGCTGCCTTCACGCGGATCAGCGCCGCTGCGCGCGAGGCGCTCCCCCGCCTGCGGGGCGGGGCGGGGTGGGCGGCGGGGCGCGCGCGTCTCCTCGGGGCGCGCCTCGCGCCAGCGCGCGCGTGGGGCGAGGCGGGGCTGCGGCGCGCGCGGGCGGCCCGCCTGCCCCCCGCGGCGCGCCGCGCCCTCGGGGCGCTGGAGCGGAGGCTGCTCACCTCGGACTGGGCGCTCTTGGGGCACGGCGATGACTGGGTGGAGGTCAGCGGCTGGCGCGTGCTCGCCCCGGAGCGCTACGCCCTGCTGGTCGCCACCACCCTCTCGGCGGGGTGGCTCTATGGGGCGTGGCTGCTGTGGGCGGTGGGCCTCGCGGGCGCCGGGTGGGTCGGCAGGCGCTTCTGGGTCCGCGTGAGCGTCGAGGGGGAGTTCGAGTGCCGCACTTCCCTGTGCGGGGTCCCCTACCGCGCCCTGCGCCTGCCCCTCTGGGCGCCCCTCTACTGCGAGGGCGAGGGGGCGCTCAGGAGAATCCGCCTGGGGGGCGACGGCGCCCTGCTAGAGCCCATCGAGCTCATCTGCTGCGGGCGGGCGCGCGCAGACATCCTGTGCGCCCTCGTCAACAGCACCGCCCAGCACGCGCAGCGCCTCCGCCTCGAGGCCCCCGCCGCCGTCCCGGCGCCGCCGCGGCCCGAGGAGGGCGCCTGGGTGCTGAGTCTCATCGAGGGCGCCCCCACCGCCCTCAGCCCCGCGGCGTCGCGCGGGGCGGGCGGGGGCGCCTGCTCGTGGTGGGCGCCGCGCGCGGACCTGTGCCTCTCGTGCGCGCTCTGGGTCCTCTGCGCCCCCGCCCTCGCCGCGCAGCTGCCCGCCTCCCTGCTGCTCGTGACCTGTGCTTGGCTGCTCGCCGCCGCCGCCCTCCTGAGCGCCCGCGAGACGCTCTCCGTCTCGCCCCAGGGCGCCCTGTGGCGCCGCGCGCTCCTCGGCTTCACGCTCTCCTCGCGCGCGTGGGCGCCCGACGTGCGCGTGCAGCTCGAGGTCGACAGCCTCGCCCCGCGCGGCCGCCGCGTCCTCCTCTACGAGCGCGGGCGCCCAGAGACGCTCACCGCAGTGGGCGCGCCCTGGGACGCGCCGTGGATCTACTCCACCCTCACGGCCCTCCAAACGGCCCTCCAGCGCGAGGCGGGGCCCGAGGCGGGGCCCCCTGACGCGCCGCCTCCCCTCTCGCGCGGCTAGACATCAGAAGGGAATCGAGCCGCCCTCGCCGCCCTCGTCCTCGCCCCAGCCGCCGCCCTGCGCGCCGCCCTGCGCGCCGCCCTGCGCCGGCGCGCCGGCGCCCTGCCCGCCCCAGCCGCTGCCCTGCGCGCCGCCCTGCGCGCCCCAGCCCCCGCCCTGCGCGCCGCCCTGCGCGCCGCCGCCCTGCGCGCCGCCGCCCTGCCCGCCCCAGCCGCCGCCCTGCGCGCCGCCGCCCTGCCCGCCCCAGCTCCCGCCGCCCTGCGCG
>VGTA01000918.1 GCA_016874875.1 Deltaproteobacteria bacterium
GGGCCGCTCTTTAGGAGTACACTATAGGGAGCGCCGCGCCGAGCGTCACCCCCGCCGGCGCGCTCGGCCCCGGCGGGGCGTGCGGGTCGATGTGGCACGCGTGCGCGTACACCTCCACCCCCGCCGCGCGCGCCGCGCTGAGCAGGGCGGCGTAGGCGGGGTCGAGCTCGTGGGCGGGGCGGAAGGCGTGGGCGTCGTCGCGCGTGACCACGAACAGCAGGACCGCGCGCAGCCCCGCGCGCCGCACCTCCATGAGCGCCCGCAGGTGACGCTGCCCGCGGGCGGTGACCGAGTCGGGGAAGGCCGCCTCGCCCGGCGACAGCGAGAGCGACGCGCTCTTGACCTCGAGGTAGCCCAGCGGCGCGCCCTCCGCGGGCGCGGCGGCGGGCGCGTGGAGCGCGAAATCGAACCGCGCCGCCTCCGACCCGCGCCACGGCGCCTCTGGGCGCAGCGCGAGGCCGCGGAGCGCGGGGACCCGCCCCGCCGCCACCCCCAGGCGCGCTACGGC
Organism: Deltaproteobacteria bacterium; assembly: GCA_016874875.1. Lineage (GTDB taxonomy): Bacteria > Myxococcota_A > Bradymonadia > UBA7976 > VGTA01 > VGTA01. Next base: position 509 of record VGTA01000918.1, read on the forward strand.
GTTGGCGCGCAGCGTGTTGACGCACACGAGCGCCCCCGGCCCCCCCCCCGCCCCGCGGAGCTCGATGTGCTCTAGGCTGTAGCGGAGCTTGCGCGCGTGCGTCTTGGGGTCTTGGGGGTCATAGCTGTCGGAGAGCCACACCCGCGCCCCCTCCTCAAGGAGCCCGCGCATGCTCCCCGGGTTGGCGCAGTGCGCGGTGAGCGCCTCGCCCCCCTCGAGGGTGACGTCGGCGAGGAAGCGCTTGTGGCGGCGCTGGAGGGTGGCGGCGATCAGGGCGCGGGGCGGTGGTGAGATTGACATTTCATTTTCTTTGGGTCTTATATCGTGTGGTTTTTTCAAAAGCGTCGCGCTGCGCCAGACTGAAGGCCTCAGCATAGACCTCGCGGCGTCTTTGGAGGATCTCAACATCTAGACCTCGATGACGCTGAGAGGGGGTCACATAAGAGATGCTGCTATGGAGGTGATCCTCATTATACCACTCAACAAACTTGTGGACCCACTCGCGCCAACCATCAAGCTCGAGATGCCGCTTTGGATAGCTGGGGCGATACTTCAAGGTACGAAAAAAGCTCTCAACGAACGCGTTATCATCGCAAACACCGGGGCGGCTCAGGGAAGGCACGACCTGAAGGCGCTCAAGAGTCTTCTTGAGCGTAGAGCTCGTCATCGGCGCTCCATTATCTGAGTGTAAGCGCAGCCCCTTCCCCTCGACCCCCTCTTGAAGTACACACCGCTCAACAAGCTCCGAGGCATATCCACCGCTCTCTTTTTCCTCTACCCGCCAACCAACGATCTTACGACTAAATACATCCAAGCAACTGTAAAGATAAACAAAATGACCGCTCACAGGTGTGGGGAGATAAGTGATGTCCCACGACCAAATCTCATTGGCTTGGCGCGCGACCCCCTCTGGGCGAGGACGATCTTGAGGAGGTGCTGACGACGCGCGATGCGCGAGCAAGCGCTCTTGGCGCAAAATCCTGTACATGGATGACTCACTCACCAAGTAACGCCCCTCATCCGCGAGGCGAGCGACGAGCTGCCCTGGACAGAGGCTTGAGTGCTCAGGCTTGTTGAGCTCCAACAGCACCGCCAAGCGCTCTTGTGGGCTCATCTTATGAGCGGGCGCTTGACGAGGACCCTGGCGCAGGTCTCCTTGACCAGGCCTCTTGCGCCAGTTCTGCAGAGTCCGTGGGGTAATCCCCACCACTTCGCAGGCCTTGTGTTGGCGTGCCCCCGCCTCGATCGCCTCATCGATCATCTTGAGGACCCTTGCCCGTTGCTCGGCGCTGTGCCGTCGTCCTCTTCCGCCCACAGCGCCTCTGCTTTTTTTGAGAGCAACAGCAGCGCCGCCGCCT
>VGTA01000919.1 GCA_016874875.1 Deltaproteobacteria bacterium
GCTCTGGGGGGGTCTTGATGCTGCTCCTGGGGGTGGGGGCGGGGAGGGCGCATCAAATCGGCTTGTGGAGACGGCCCCAAACTCCATACAACCTCAGCGCCCCGCTGTCACCACCCGCGTGCCCACACCACAGGCGCGGCCCGCGCCGCGCGCAGACTCTCGAGGCCTCATGAATCGCCGCCCCGCCCGCCGCGCGCCGCGCCAGCGCCCCCGCCGCGCGCCGCGCCCGCTCGCCCTCCGCGGCCACCTCGGGGGCGCCCTCAGCGCCCTCCTCAGCGCCCTCCTCAGCGCCCTCCTCAGCGCGCTCCTCGGGGGCGCCCCCGCCGCCGCCCAGCCCGCCGCCCCGCCCGCCGCCCAGCCCGCCGCGGACGTCGCCCTCGCGGACGCCCCCTACCTCGACCGCCCCGACGGCGTGATCAACCAGCTCCGGTGGCTCAACAAGCGCCAGCGCGCCCTCGGGCTGCGCCTCGACCCCGCCCTCGCCCTCACGCCGCGCGAGGCGGCGGAGGCGGTGCAGCGCGGGCAGCTCGGGCTGCTCGGCGGCGAGGGCCTAGAGGTGATCTTTGACCTCCGCGCGCAGCTCGAGCGGGCGGGGGCGCTCGACAGCCCGAGCGCGCCGCAGCTCCTGAGCGCGCTCGCGGAGGCGGAGTGGAGCCAGAAGCTCGACGGCAGCGCGCGCGCCCACCTCGAGGCGGCGCTCGCCCTCAGCGCCAGCAGCCCGAGCGCCTACGAGCGCGCCCTGGTCACCTACGGGCGCCTGTTCACGGGCGCCCCCGACCGCCTGCGCCGCTTCTGGGCCACCTACGCCGCCCTCTGCGAGCGCGCGGGGCGCCCGCCGGCGGAGGCGGCGCGCTACGCCTACGGCAAGGCGCTCTACCGCGCCGGCGACCTCGCGGGCGCCGAGGCGACTCTCGCGGCGCTGAGCGCCAGCGGCGATTTTGCCCTGCGCGCGTCCTTCTTTGTGGCGGTGGTCGCCCTCGCGCGCGGCGAGCTCAAGCCCGCCGTGGAGCGCCTCGACGCCCTCGACCGCGCCCTGGTCGCCGCTCGCGCCCGCGCGGCGGCGGCGGCGCCGGAGGCGTGGGAGGTGGTCAAGCGGCGCGGCGCGCTCACCGTGAGCCGCCCCCGCGCGCCGGAGGGGGGCGCGGCGCCGCCCGAGGGGCCCGCCGACGACGCGGCGGGCATGGGCGCCGGCGAGGAGAGCGCCGCGCTGCGCGCGCTGCCCCCGGAGCTGCGGGCGGTGATGGCGCGCGCGGAGCGCGAGCTCGCGCTCGACGACGCCGGCGCCCCGGCGCGCGCCCCGCAGGCGGGCGCCCCCCCTCGTCGCGAGGACCCCCCCGTGCTCGCGCAGGTGGGCGCCGCCCTCAGCGCCGCCCGCGCCCGCCTAGCGGTGATCGACGGGCGCTACGAGGAGGCGTGGCAGCTCTACCGCGCCGTGCCCCCGGGCACCTCGTGGGCGCGCGAGGCGGCCGTGGAGGGGGTGTACCTGCTGCGGGCGCGCGGCCTGCACCTGCAGGGCGCCCGCCTCCTCGACCAGCTCCTCCGGGGGCACGCCGACGACGTCGGCGCGCTGCAGCTCTCGCTGTGGAGGGCGGAGTCGCTGTTCAAGGGCGGGCGCCCGGCGGAGGCGCGCGCGGCGCAGGAGGCGCTGGCGGCCAGCCTCAAGCGCAGCGCCTACGTGGTGGAGCGCGCGGCGGAGAGCCGCCTCCTCGCCCCCCCCGAGGCGCTGGCCTGGCTCAGCGACGAGGAGGCGCGCGGCGCGCGCGCGGTGAGCGCCGGCCTCTACGAGGTGGAGGCGCAGCTCAAGCAGGGCCAGCGTGACTGGGACGCGCTCCTGCGCGCGCAGCGGAGCGGGCGCTACGGCGC
>VGTA01000920.1 GCA_016874875.1 Deltaproteobacteria bacterium
CCGCGTCTTCTCGAGCCTGTATCAGCAGGACGGCGCCGGCGCGGCCCCGGGCGGGGCGGGCGGGAAGGGCGGCAAGCAGGGGGATGATGACGTGATCGACGCGGAGTTTGAGGAGAACTGAGGGGGTGGGGGGGGGCGCGGGGGGGCGCCCAGCGCCCTAACGGGCGATTCCCGCCGCGTCCTCCGCGGCGGGCGCTGGCGCAACAACGCCGACGAGCGCCGCGTCACCGATCGCTTCTGGCGCCTCCCCACCGAGGAGCTCAGCGCCGTGGGCTTCCGCGTCGCGCGCCGCTGATGCGCCCCCCGCCCCGCCCCCCGCCCCGCCCCCCGCCCCCATCGTGGCGCGCCCCGCCGCCACCGCCACCATCCGCGCCCCCCGCCGCCACACCGCCTCCTGCCGGTACGGCAGCCCCCAGCGCGCGCAGAGCGCCTTGAGGCGGGGCTGGGCGCGGCGGCACTGCCCCATGGTCATCTGGGGCCACACGTGGTGCTCGATCTGGTAGTTGAGGTAGCCGAGCACAAAATCCCCCACGGGGTGCCCCGTCTGGTAGTCGCAGCTCCCCGCCACCTGCCGCGCGTAAAAGATTCCGCGCCCGCCGGGCTTGCCCTCAAAGGTGAGCAGGTCGTCGCCGGCGTGGTTGGGCACGATCACCCAAAAGGAGTGGAGGTTGGCCAGGAGCTGCCCGAGGAGCGACGCCCAGAGCGCCCACCCCCCCGCCTCCGCCCCGAGGAGCGCCCACGCCGCCGCGGGGAGGAGGGCGAGGCGGGCGGCGTTGGGGAGCCACGAGCGCCACAGCGCCCACCACAGCAGCGGGCGCGCCCCGCCCAGCCACGAGCCCCAGCGGTAGAGGCTGAGCGCCTCCGCCGCCCCCGCCGCCCCCGCCCGCCGCAGCCGCGCCCGCTCGAGCTCGAGCAGCGTGTTGGGGCCGTAGTAGAGCGGCCGCCACACGCACGCGCCCGCCCACACCGCGCACACCTTGAGGGCGTAGGGGGCGCGCCAGGCGCGGAGCCAGGCGGCCTTCTCCTGCACGAGGTCGGGGTCGTGGGCGGGCTCGTTGGTGCGGGCGTGGTGGAGGGCGTTGTGCTCGTGCGCCCAGGCGTCCGCGGGGGTCCAGTCGAGCCACTGCGTGACCCGCCGCCACCCCCGCCCGTAGGCGCCGCTCCGCATGGAGGCGGGGAGGGCGGCGCGGTCGTAGGCGCCGTGGCAGAGGTGGTGCGCGAGAATCCAGCGCGAGAAGTCGCCGAGGGCGAGGGCGGCGGCGCTCGCGGGGAGCGCCCACCCCCCGAGGGGGGCGAGCGCCCAGCCGAGGGCGGTGAGGGCGTGGCTGCACGCCCTGTGCGCCCACACCTCCCCCGCCGCCTCCGCGCTCGGCGCCTCGCGCTCCACCTCGGCGCGGAGGGCGTCCACGTCGGCGGCGAAGGCGTCGGGGGCGTCCCAGGGGGTGGCGGTCAAGACGCTGGGGGGCATGGCGGGCGCCGGGGCGTGCTGTGGAGTCACGGCATCGCGCCCATATTGAGCTGCGCCTCGCAGGGGCGCAGGAGCGGCTCGAGGGCGCGCCGGTCCGCCGCCGAGAGGCGCTGATAGGAGAGCGCCGCCATAAACGGGTCGTGGCGACACGCGGAGAGCAAGAGGAGCGCCCCGAGCGCCCCGCGCAGCTCCTCCGGCGCCCGCGCCGCCTCGTCGGGGGTGGCGAGCCACGCGCGCAGCGACAGCGAGAGCTGATAGAGCTGCTCGCGGCTCAGCGCCCCCTCCCCCCCGCTCAGCGCCAGCACCTCACGCCCCCGCTCCCCCGCCGGGTGCGCGGGGTGGAGCGCGAGCCAGCGCTGGAGGTAGTCGCGGGGTGGCCAGGCGTAGGTCAGCG
>VGTA01000921.1 GCA_016874875.1 Deltaproteobacteria bacterium
GGCTACGCCCTCGAAGCGCCTGCGCCTACCCCCACCCCCGAACCCACCCCTCCGCCCGCGCCCACGCCCGCACTCACGCCCGCGCCCGCGCCCGCGCCCGCGCCCACGCCCACGCCCACGCCCGCGCTCGAGCCCTCCCCCGGGCTCATCGCCCGCTCCGGGGACCTCACCTACACCCCCGCGCAGGCGCTGCAGGCCCTGCGGCGGCAGCAGCTGTGGCTCCGCTGGGAGCGGAGCGAGCCGCCCGCCGTGGAGGCGCTTGAGGATCGGGCGGTGCTGCGCCGCGCGCTCATCCAGAGCGCGGAGCGGGAGGTGCTGGCGCGCGAGGCGCAGCGACGGGGGGTCTACCCTACCCCCGAGGAGACGCGCGCGTGGCTCGCCGCCCAGATTCCCGACGCGGCGCGCCCGGCGCCCGAGGCGCTCGACGACGCGGTGCGCGGGCGCCTCGGACTCAAGGAGGGGCAGGCCCTCGACCCCTTCTGGGCGGCGGCGGGGGAGCTGGCGGCGGTGGAGCGCCTGCGCGAGGCGCTCACGCGCGACCTCCGCGACGAGGACGGGCGCGCCGAGTGGCTCAAGCGCGGCGAGCTGCTGACGGCGTGGCTGGTCTTGGTGCCGCGCGTCCCCACCGGCGACGAGATCACCGAGGCGGCGCGGCGCTTGCAGCCCGAGATGCGCGCCTACTACGACACCCACCGCGCGCTCTTTGAGCAGAGCGCGCGCGCCCTCGCCACCCCCTACGTGGTGAGCGGGATCGGGGAGGCGGAGCGGGCGGCGGCGCAGGAGGCGCGCGACCTGCTGAGCGCCAAGGTGAGCTTTGAGGAGGTGCGCGAGCGCCTCCCCACCCTCCGCCGCGAGCCCGCCAAGGCGCTCGGCGAGGGCGTCCTGCCCCCGGGCGTCGCCCTCAGGGAGGGGGACCTGACGCCGCTCGCGCGCGGCGCGGCGGGCTGGACCTTCTACGCGCTCGGGGCGGTGACGCCGGGCTACAAGCGGCGCTTTGAGGAGAGCAGCGTGCAGCGCGAGCTGGCGGCGGCGGCGCTGGTGGAGCGCGACGAGCTGGGGCGCGCGCGCGAGGTGGCGGGGCGCGCGGCGGAGCTCCTGCGCGACGGGGAGGCGGCGACGCTGGCCTCGTGGGCGCGGGCGGCGCGCGCGCACCTCAAGCAGCCCGCGCCCTTTTTCGCCAACCCCAACGCCATCGTCCCGAGCGTGGGCACCGCCCCCGCCCTGCACGAGGCCCTCTTCGCGACCGAGGAGGGCGCCGTGACCCCGGTCTTCACCGTCCGCCAGAGCTACGTGGTCGCCAAGGTCATCCGGCGCGAGCGCCGCGAGGGGCGCTGGGAGGACGCCCGCGACGAGTTCATGCGCGCCTGGCGCGAGGAGCGCGCCCGCCGCGTGCTCGACGAGTGGCTCACCGCGCACCTCAAGGACGCCCCGCGCTGGGTGAGCTCCGGCGCCCTGCGCGCCCTCCCCCTCGCCCCCCTGCGGAGCCCCCTCCAGACCCCCCTCGCCGCCCTCACCCCCACGCTCGAGCCCCCGCCCGCCGACGCGGCGCCTGCGCCTGGAGCGCCTGCGCCTAACGAACCTCCGCCTGCGCCTGCGCCCGCGCTCACGCCCGACGCTCCTGCGCCTGCGCCTGCGCCTGCGCCTGCGCCTGAGCCTGCGCCTGCGCCTGCGCCTGCGCCTGCGCCTGAGCCTGCGCCTGCGCCTGCGCCTGCGCCTGCGCCTGCGCCTGAGCCTGCGCCTGCGCCTGCGCCTGCGCCCTAGAGCCCCCATGAGCGCCGTGCCTCTCCCCACCGTCTCGCTTGAGGAGCTCGCCGTCTGTCACGCCCTCGGGGTGGGCGGGGCGGCCACGGTGGAGCGGGCGC
>VGTA01000922.1 GCA_016874875.1 Deltaproteobacteria bacterium
TCTGGCGACCCCTCTGGCGACCCCTCTGGCGACCCCGCTGGCGCCCCTCAGCGCCCCCCCAGCGCCCCCCCTCAGAGCAGCCCCCCCACCACCTCCTCCGCCCGCCCAATAAAGCGCTCCGGGCGCGCCATCACCTCCCGCGTGATCGCCTCCACATCCCCCGACAGCCCTCGATCCGCGTCGAGATAAGGCACGACGCGCCGCACCTCATCGAGCAACGCCATCGACGCCGGCGAGGCGTGGAGGGCGAGCGCCTGCATGCGCACCCTGTGCGCCACCACCTCCGCGCGCTCCCCGCGCAGCGCTGGCCAGTACTCCCCCCGCGCCACCCGGAGGCGCACGTCGAGCGCCTGCGCCGCCGTCATCAGCTCAAGGCCGAGCACGCACGCCACGTCGTCGAGCATGTCGAGCACGTGGCGCGCCTCGTTGGCGCCCATGGAGACGTGGTCCTCGGAGTTGGCGCTCGTGGGCACCGAGAAAACGGTGGCGGGGTGCGCGCGCGTGGCGAGGTCGTTGACGAGCGCCGCCGCCGTGTACTGCACGATCATAAAGCCGCTCTCGCTGCCGTCGAGGTTGCGCGCCAAGAAGGCGGGGAGCCCGTCGCTCGTGGCGGGGTCCACGAGCTTGTTGAGGCGCCGCTCCGCGATCGACGCCAGCGGCACCAGCGCCGCCTTCACGTACGACAGCGCCAGCGCCACCGGCATGCCGTGGAAGTGCCCCGCGGAGGCGAACTGCTCCTCTGGCGGCAGGTCGGGGAACACCAGCGGGTTGTCCGTCACCGCGTTCAACTCCACCATGAGCACCCGCTCCGCCTGCAGCAGCGCGTCGCGCACGGCGCCGTGCACCTGAGGCGCGCAGCGGAGCGAGTAGCTGTCCTGCGGGCGCGCCGGCTTGCCGCCGCGCAGGCGGACGCCCACCACCGCGTCCCCCTCAAAGGCCAGCCCCCCGTGCGCCGCGAGCGGCTCGAGGGCCCAGGTGCCGAGGCGCTGCGGGATCGCCTCAAAGGGCGCGTCCACGAGCGTGGAGCCCTGGAGCAGCGCGCGGATGTTGTGCGCGGCGCGGCGCTGCCCCTCGTGCGGGCGCAGAGCGTGCACGTCCTCGCGGAACGCCGCCGAGCGCCCGCACACCGCCTCCACCGCCAGCGCCGCGTTGAGGTCGGCGAGGCGGGCGAGGCGCTCGAGGCGGTCCACCGCCAGCGCCAAGCTCGCCGTCATCTGCGCGGTGCCGTTGTTGAGCGCCAGCCCCTCCTTGTAGCTCAGCTCAAACGTCACGCGCGCCTCGCGCTCCTCTGCGGGCAGCGCCGCGAGGGAGGGCAGGGCGCGCAGCGCCTCGCGGGACGGCGCGCGCGCCCCGCGCCACCACACCTCCCCCTCCCCGAGCAGCGGCAGCGCCATGTGCGACAGCGGCGCGAGGTCGCCGCTCGCCCCCACCGACCCCTTGGAGGGAATCACCGGCGTCAGACCCTCGTTGAGCATCTCCACGAGCCGCGCGATGACCTCGAGGCGCACCCCCGAGTACCCCCGCAGCAGCGTGTTGATTCGGATGAGCATCATCGCGCGCACCAGCGGTGGCGGCAGCGGCTCCCCCACGCACACGGCGTGCGTCACGATGAGGTTGCGCTGCAGGCGCTCCGCGGCGCCGAGGTCGCTGAGCAGCACGTCGGCGTTACTGCCGAACCCCGTGTTGACCCCATAGACCACCGCGCCGCGCGCCACCGCCTCCTCCACGCACACGCGCGCCCGCCGCACCCGCGCCGCCGCCACCGGCGACACCCACACCCGCGCCTCACCCGCCGCCACCGCCGCCACCTGCGCGCGCGTTAGCGACTCGCCGTCGAGCGCCACGCAGCCCGCCGCG
>VGTA01000923.1 GCA_016874875.1 Deltaproteobacteria bacterium
GAAGGGGGGGAGATGAAGGGGGGGAGATGAAGGGGAGGAGATGAAGAGGAGGAGATGAAGGGGAGGAGATGAGGAGGGCCCTGAGGGAGGCCCTGAGCGCGCGGTGAGGCGTGGGACGCTAGGCGTGACCGTGAACCCAGCGGCGCAGCGCCTCGACCTCTGTGGGCGACAGCGCGCGCCAGGCGCCGGGGGTGAGCCCCGCGAGGTCGAGCGTCAAGGCGCCCGCCCCGCCCGGCAGGCTCACACTCGCGCGCACGAGCCGCAGCGTCGGGCACCCCACCGCGGCGGTCATGTGCCGGACCTGGCGGTTGCGCCCCTCGGTGAGGGTGAGCGCGAGCCACGAGTCGGGGATGTGGGCGCGGTACCGGATGGGCGGGTCGCGGGGGGGCAGGGCGGGGGGCGGGAGGCGCGCCGCGCGCGCCGGGCGACTCACGTGCCCCCCAGGGAGCGCCACGCCGCTCCGCAGGCGCCTGAGCGCCTCGTCGGTGGGGACGCCCTCCACCTGCGCCCAGTAGGTGCGCTCGTGCGCGAAGCGGGGGTCACAGAGCTTGTGCTGCGCGAGTCCGTCGTCGGTCAGCAGCAGGAGCCCCTCGCTGTCGCGGTCGAGGCGCCCCACCGGGTAGACCCCGGGCGCGTCCACGAGCGCGGCGAGCGTGCGCTGGGCGGCGGTAGCGCCCGGGCTGAACTGGCAGAGCACGTCATAGGGCTTCCAGAGCGCGAGGTAGCGCGGGGCGGCGGGGGCGGGGCGCGCGGGGCGGCGCGGGGCAGGGCGCGGGTGCGTCACGGCGCGTTGGGGGCGCCGGGCGTGGGCGCCGTCAGCGTCCGCCACGCCCCGTCCCCGTCGGGGGCGCGCCCGTAGCTCGCGCCGAGGGGCGCGTCGCCCTCCGCCCAGTCCACGAGGTCGAGGATGACGCCGTCCGGACTCGTGAGCAGCGCCTGCTCGTCGCCGCTGAGCTTGAAGCCCAGCCCCTCGTCGCTGACGTCCACGCGCAGGTAGCCGCGCGCTGGCACCTCCCCCGCGGTGAGGGCGCCCTTGCGGGGCAGGGCGGGGTCGTCTGAGAGGGCGTAGCCGCTGAGCGCGACGGGGGCGTCGCCGGGGTTGTAGAGCTCGACCCAGTCGGGGGCGCCGGCGGCGACCACCTCGTTGAGGCGCAGGGCGCGGGCCGGGGGGGGCGGCGGGCAGTCGCTCACGCAGCTGTTGACCTCGCCGGCGTCGCAGCGCCCGTCGCCGCACGACACGCAGTCGGCGGGGCAGCGCTGCGCGTCCTCGTCCGGGTCGCAGGTGAGGTCGCCGCAGACAGCGGCCGGCCCCTCGGCGTTGGGGGCGCCAGGGGTGGGGAGTCGCAGCGTCCGCCAGGCGCCAGCGCCGTCAGGGAGGCGCCCGTAGGAGGCGCCGGCGGGGGCGTCGCCGTCCGCGTAGGTCACCTCGTCGAGGGGATGCCCGTCCGGGCCGCTGAGGCGGAGCGTCTCGGCGGCGCTGAGCTTGAAGCCGAGCGTGTCGTCGTTGATGAGGGCGATGAGGTGGCCGCGTGGGGGAATCTCTAGGCGCCCTGTGTCGATGGCGGTGGCGGTGAGGGGGCCCTTGAGCGGGACGGCGGGGTCGTCGCTGAGGGCGACGCCGGTGAGGTCGAGGGGGGCGTCGCTGGTGTTGTGGAGCTCGACCCAGTCGCTTGTGTCGCCCGCGGCGACGAGCTCGTTGAGCTTGAGCGCGCTGAGGGGGGCGGGGGGCTGGGCGCCGGCGGATTCGGCGCCGGCGGGCTGGGCGCCAGCGGATTCGGCGCCGGCGGGCTGGGCGCCGGCGGGCTGGGCGCCAGCGGATTCAGCGCCGGCGGGCTGGGCGCCGGCGGGCTGGGCGC
>VGTA01000924.1 GCA_016874875.1 Deltaproteobacteria bacterium
ACCGCTCAGTAGACGCCGATTAAGGAGCCCCCCTAATGCCCTACCCCAACGAGCACGCCGCCAGGCAGACCGACCCGAAGGGCTATAAGCAGTTCAGACGCGGCGAGATCGCGCCCGGAATAGCCGCGATTTACGGCATCACCGAGGACGGGCGCGCGGAGGTGCAGGCGCTGAGGGCAGACCGCAAGCGCTACACCGTTGAGGCCTTTAGGGCGTGGCTCACCACAACGGGCTTCAAGCACAAGGACATTGAGCCCGCGACGGGCGACGCACTCGCAAAAGCAGTACTAAGGGGGTTTAGAAAATGAGGCTAGTAGACGCTGAGCTAAAGGCGCGCGAGCTCATACAGGCGCGCTTTGAGGCGCTGTGCGTTGAGCTGTTAGGGCCCCGCGCCAGCGGGCTTAGCGCTGAGCGCATCGCGGCACTCATCGAGGAGGGGCACCTAGACCCCGCGGCAGTCTACAGCGCCGACGGCGAGCGGCGCACCGACCCCCTCAACCCGATACTGTTTATCCGCCTCGCGGGCGGCCCGTACTTTGACGCCGACAACGCGACCCGCGCCCAGATGCGCGACGCGACCCTCCGCGAATGGGTGGAGCGCCTGGCGCCTATCATCAGCGCCCGCGAGGAGGCGCCCCCGCGCAAGGTGGACGCGACCGCGCCGCTATTCAAGATCGAGCGCCCCACCGCGCCGGGCGACTTGCGCGAGCTGCCCCTAAACAGCGTGCCGGCGTGGGTGAGCCAGAGCGAGCGCGCGGGGCTTGTGGACGCATACCGCAACGCGGGCGCCTATATCAGGGGGCTTGGCGTGGACTTCGCCGACGAGATAAGCGCGCGGCTGTTTGAGAGGTGGGGCGGGGCGCAATTGCTCGACACGCCCGACCCCGCGAAGCGCGCCGCCGCGCTGGAGGTAATCCGCGCCGAGGTGGGCGCCGCAGTATTGACACACGACACCGCCGCGGAGGTGGCGGGGCGCATAAGACAGCGCACGGGCGACCTCGCGCGCAACTTTCAGCGCATAGCGGAGACGGAGCTACAGGCGGCCCACAACGAGGGGCAGCTATACCACGCGCTTTATACGGGGGGCGAGGGCGTTAAGATCGCGCGTATCCCTGAAACCACGGCGTGCCAGACCTGCCGGGCGCTGTTCCTGAACCCCGACCAGACCCCGCGCCTATTCACCCCCGCCGAGCTCATCGCGGGGGGCGTGAATGTGGGGCGCCGGCGCGCCGACTATCGCCCCACGGTCTACCCGCTGCATCCCCGGTGCAGGTGTGATACGGTCACAGTAAGACCCGGGCAGACCGTAACCCGAGACGGACGCATCACCGCAGACAAGGGGGCTTTATGAGGCTAAACGGGCTTGTGGACATAGTTAAGGCAGAGGCGCCCGACGAGGAGCGCCCGACCGCCATTATCAGAGGTATCATCTCAACGGAGAGCGTAGACCTACAGGGCGAGACAATCGCCCAGAACGGGCTAGATTTCTCATACTTCCTTCGTAAGGGCTGGCTGAACCTTGACCACAAGCCCGGCGTGGAGAATGTGCTAGGCTACCCGCTCAGCGTTGAGACGCGCGGGCGCGAGACGCACCTAGAGGGCGTGCTACTGCTCGACCGCCCAAAGGCGCGCGAGGTTTATGACACGGCGCGCAGCCTACAGAAGGCGGGGGGCGGGCGGCGCCTGGGCTTCTCGATTGAGGGCCAGGTGATGGAGCGCGACCCGAATAACGCAAAGCGCATCATCAAGGCGCGCGTGCTCAACTGCGCTATCACGCACAACCCGATCAACGCCGACACGCACCTAGAGTTAATGAAATCGCTTATGAGCGTGGGCTACCAGACGCCGAGCGCC
>VGTA01000925.1 GCA_016874875.1 Deltaproteobacteria bacterium
GCGCCCTCTCCCTGCTCGCCTACACCGCCGCGCTCGCCCTGAGCGCCTGCGACGGCGAAGACTCCCCTGCGCCCACCGGCGGCGCGCCAGAGGCGGGCGTGGCGCCGAGCGCCAGCCCCGACCCCGGCGCCCTGATCAGCGTGCGCCTCGCCAGCGCCGTGGGCGTCCTCCTCGACGAGCTCCCCCCCGCGGCGCGCGACCGCGCGGCGGCGTCGCTGCTGGCGCGCGACGAGGCGTTCTGGCGCGCGCGCGCCGCGCGGCAGATCGAGACCACCCTCTACCGCCTCGTCTACCGCAACTTCTTCTACGCCGAGGAGGAGGGGCGCGGCCAGCTCCCCCTGCCGCCGCGCGAGCTGTGGAGCGTGGAGGTGGGCGCGCCGCAGCGCGAGGTGATCGACGGCCACGACCTCGTCACCGTCACCTACACCCTCACCTCCACCCTCCTCACCGGCTACGACGAGGCCGCCCGCGCCGAGCCCGCCCTCGCCGCCGTGGGCGGGCGCTGGTCGGAGCCCTTTGTGCTCCCCGCGGACCCCGACCTGCTCTTGGAGCGCACCGGCTACGCCTGCGTGAACGAGGCGGACTTCCCCCCCAACAGCGTCGACACCGAGAACGCCGTGTCCTTCTTTGACTACACGTGCGTGGCTGGCGACGGCGAGGAGTCCTGCCATGTGACCCAGCCCGCCCCGCAGATCAGCTGCGTGGACGCCCTCCAGGCGTACGTGGGGCGCGTGGAGACCACCGTGGACTTTGAGCGCCTCGCCTGGGACGCCGCCGCCGCCGAGCGCGTGCGCGTGGGGGCGCAGCGCCCCGGCGTCCACCTCAAGGCGATGCAGGAGGGCGTGGAGGACAACCGCGTGGTCTACCGCTACTTCCCTGAGGATTCCTGCGCCCTCGCTGAGGGCTGCGTGGGCGGCCCCGGCTGGCGCCGCCTGCTGCAGTTCACCGCCACGGTGCAGAACCTCGGCACCCTCGCCTCCGCCATCGGTGACGTGGGCGAGGGCAGCCGCGCCATCGAGGAGCGCCTAGTGAGTCTGAGCGCCTGCCACAACCACATGCACTTCAACCACTACGGCGACTTCTCCTACGACGCCAGAGGCGCCGACGGGGGCGAGCTCAACCTCGGCTCCAAGCGCGCCTTCTGTCTCGAGAGCACCGCGCGCTACTTCAACAACGAGGACACCCCGCTCACGCACCCCTACGGCTGTCACTTCCAGGGGACGGCGGCCGGGTGGGGCGACGACTACATCGCCGGCCTCGACTGCCAGTGGGTGGACATCACCCCCGTCGCCCCCGGCACCGCCGCCTCCCTCAGCTTCCACGTCAACCCCGACGGCTTCTTGTGCGAGGGCGAGCCGCTCCTCGACGAGGCGGGAGAGCTGACGTACGTGGAGACCGACTTCCTCAACGAGGCCGGGGAGCGCGAGAGCAGGATGGCGTGCGAGTTCGCGGAGGGCTGGGAGGACGACAACCGGGTGTCCACCGAGGTGGTGGTGTCCGAGGGCGGCCTCGTCACCGAGCCCTGCGCCCGCGGCACGATGGGCGACAAGCGCGCCTGCGGCTTCGCCCTCGTCGGCGAGGTGCGCGCCTGCGCCCCCGGGGAGCGCGTGTCGCTCACCTGCGTGGGCGACGGCGCGCCCACGGCGGCGCGCGTCTGCGAGGCGAGCGCCGCCCTCGGCGCCCTCCCCTGCCTGTGGCGCGACGCGCTGGCGAGCGTGGCGGTGGACGAGGGCGCGGGCGAGGGCGCGGGCGAGGGCGCGGGCGAGGGCGTCGCCGTGTCCTTCACCTGCCCCCAGGCGCGCGACGCCACCGAGGGGGGCGGGCGCTACGCCCTCTACGTCTCCGCCCTCGT
>VGTA01000926.1 GCA_016874875.1 Deltaproteobacteria bacterium
ACAGCCCCGCCCACAGCCCCGCCCACAGCCCCGCCCACAGCCCCGCCCACAGCCCCGCCCGCCCCGCCCCCCCAAGCCCCCCCAACGCCCCACGGCGCCGGGGGCGCGCGAGCGCCCGCGGGGCGCCCACGGGGCGGGGGAGGGCGTGGGCAGGGCGCGCGAGCGCCCGCGGGGCGCCCACGGCGCCCTCAGAACAGGCGCGCGAGCTTGGGGCCGTTGCCCTGCACGGCGCAGCGCTGCTGGTACAGCTTGAGGCCGCGCAGCCCCCCGAGCTCCTCGCCGCCGCCGGCGCGCCCGGGGCCGCCGTGGAGCAGCTGGGGCGTGACGAGGCCGGGGGAGAGCGACTTGTCCGCTACCTGCGCGTCCACCACCACGAGGCGCCCGCTCCAGGCGGCGAGCCCGAGGACGGCGGCCTCTAAGAGCTCGAGCCGGTCGCCGTAGATCGCTGTCACGAGACAGCCGTCGCCCATGCGCGCCTGCGCGATCGCCTCCTCGTCGGAGTCGTAGGGAATCAGCGTCACCACCGGCCCAAAGACCTCCACGCGGTGCACCGCGGAGGTGGCGGGGAGGGGGCCCGCCGCGCAGAGGACGGTGGGGTTGATAAAGGCGCCCACGCCGTCGGGGACGCCCACGCGGGGCCCCTCGGGGCCCCCAAACACCACCCGCGCGTCCGCGCTCAGGGCGGCGAGCCCCTCTAGGGCGGCGGCGCGCTGGCTCGGGGCGCTCAGGGGGCCCACCGTCACCTCGTCGAGGGCGGGGTCGCCCACCACGGAGCGCCCGAGGCGCTCGGACAGGTCGGCGACCACCTCGTCGAGGCGCGCGCGCGGCACCAGCACGCGGCGCGCCGCGGTGCACTTCTGCCCCGCCTTCTGCGTCATCTCGCGGTGGACGTCGCGGATGAAGGCGTCGTAGGTGGCGTCCTCCGCCGCCTCGTCTAGGAGCGCTGCGTTGAGGCTGTCGGCCTCGATGTTCACCTGCACGCCCTGCGCGAGCACGTTGGCGTGGGCGCGGATCACGCGCCCCGTGTCGGCGCTGCCCGTGAAGGCGACCACGTCGCGCCAGTCGAGGTGGCTGAGGAGGTCGCCGACGCCGCCGCAGAGGAGGCTGAGCGCGCCCTCGGGCAGCAGGGGCGCCACGGCGCGCACGAGGGCGTGGGTCATCCACGCGGTGCTCGTGGCGGGCTTGCTGAGCACGGGCACGCCGGCGAGCAGCGCGCACGCCGCCTTCTCGGCGAGCCCCCAGGCGGGGAAGTTGAAGGCGTTGATGTGCACCGCCACCCCGTGGCGCGGCGCGAGGATGTGCTGCCCGCTGAGGCGCCCGCCGCGCGCCACGGGCTCAGGCTCGCCGTCGAGCAGCACGCGGCGCTCCCCGAGGGACTCGCCGAGCTGCGCGTAGTGCATGAGGGTGTGCGTGGCGCCGTCGATGTCGAACTTGGCGTCGCCGCGCGTGTTGCCGGCGTTGAGGCGCCCGAGCTCGATGAGCGCCTCGCGCTCGGCGTGAATCGCCTGCGACATCGCCTTGAGGAGCGCGCCGCGCTCGGCGAACGTCAGGGCGCGCAGGGCGGGGCCGCCGCGCTCGCGGGCAAAGGCGAGGGCGGCGCCGAGGTCGAGGCCGGCGCTGCTCGCCGTGGCCACCACCTCCCCTGTGGTGGGGTTGTGGAGGGGGGCGCCGGCGCCCTCGCCGCTCACCCAGCGCCCGCAGAGGTAGCTCTCGATTCGCGCGGGGGCGGGTGTGGGCGCTCGTGTGGTGTGCTCGCTCATCTCGCTCACTCTCCTCACCAGTTGACCTGCGCCTGCGCGCGCTCATAGTCCTGCACCGTGTCGATCTCGCGCCAGCCGCCGCGGATCC
>VGTA01000927.1 GCA_016874875.1 Deltaproteobacteria bacterium
CGGCGCGCGCCCCGGGGGGGCGGGCGCTCAGCAGCGCCGCGGCGATGAGCCGCGGGAGGAGCGGGGGGGGGCGTGTCGACGTCATTCCCAGGCGTGGGGCGCGGTGGCGCGTTTCTCTCGTGGGGGGTGTGGTGTGCGGGCGCGGGGCGCGGGGCGCGGGGCGCGGGGCGTGTTGTGTGGCGGTCGCCGTGGGGATACACTATGAGCACAGACGGCAGAGGACTGCAAAGCCCGCGGCGCCTTGAGCGGCGCCACGTCTAAGAGTACACACATCCACACACATCCACCTAGGGCTTCTGCTCTGCTACACATCTAAGGGGGCGCGCGTGTCCTCAGCGGCTGACGGGGGGCGGCGCCTTGGGCGCCGGTGGGTCACTTGGGCGTGGGTGGCGTGCGTGTTCGTGGGGGGCTTCGCGGGGGCGTGGGGGGCGCTGCAGGCGGGGGGCGGGCGGGGGGCGGTGAGCGCCGTGGCCCCCTCTGCGCCGCGGGCGCCTGAGCGAGCTTCGCGAGCTTCACGCGCTTCACGCGCTTCACGCGCTTCACGCGCTTCACATCTCTCTCGCGTGCCCGCGCCCGCTCACGAGGCGCTCGACGCGCGCGCCCTCGAAGCCGACCAGATTCCGGGAGACGAGCGCCTCGCCGCCCTCGGCGCGCGCGCCGCGCGCCTCGCCTGGGGGGAGGAGCAGGCGCTGCGCGTGGGGCCCGTCCCCGACTACGCCCCCGTCCGCGCCGTGTACTCCCACGCGCAGCTCGCGCGCCTCGCGCCGGAGGCGGCCGACGCCCTCGGCGTCCTCCTGCCGCACCTCCACCGGGTTGAGGACTACGACCCCGGCGAGCAGGAGCCGGGCGAGGCGTTCTTGGAGGACACCACGCTCGTGTGGATGCGCGACTACCACCCCGCCTACGTGCGCGCCCCCACGGGCGACCTCGAGGCGGTGCACTTCCTCTCCCACAACCCCAACCGCGCCCGCTTCACGCCGCGGCGCCTCGCCGCCGACGCGGCGCGCGGGGCGCCGCTGGTGCACGAGAACGGCAACCTGCTGGTGGCGGGGCGGTGGGTCTTTGTGGGCGCGCGCCTCCTCGACGACAACCGCGACGAGGCGCCGGCGCCGCACCTGCGCGCGGCGGGCTACGCGCCGCGCGGGCGGGCGGAGGCGCTGGCGCTGTTCGCGCGGGCGCTCCACGTGGAGGAGGAGCGCGTGGTGGTGCTCCCGAGCATGCCGCATGAGGCCACGGGGCACGTGGACCTCTACCTGATGGCGCTCAACGACGAGCAGGTGGTGGTGCCCAAGATCGCGCTGCCGCTCGAGGCGCTGCTCGCCGACGCCGCTGAGCTGCGGGTGGCGCGCGACGTGCGCGATTTCCTCGACGCGCGCGCGCAGCAGCTGAGCGCCCTCGGGCTCAACGTCATCCGCCTGCCGCAGCTCCCGCCGCTCCGCCTGCAGGCGCTCGACGCGCCGGACGGGCGACGCGACGTGGTGCTCTACTCGCCCACCAACGGGCTGCTCGTGAGCGCGGGGGGGGAGCGGCTGGCGCTCCTGCCGCGCTTTGACCCCGCCGGGCTGCGCCCCGAGCTCGCGGGGCTGAGCGGCGCCTATGAGTCCTACTGGCGCGAGGCGCTCCGCGCCCTCGGCTGGCGCCCGCACATGGTCAACGCCACGCACCTCGGGCGCTACCTCGGGCTGCTCCGCTGCGTCACCGCCACCGCCCCCGACCTGCCCACGCGCGAGGCGCGGCGCGCGCGGCGCGGCCCCTGAGGGCGCGGCGGGCGCTTTGACATCGAGCGGCGCGCGTGGAAGAACTACGCACCCCGCGCCACCCACGAGGTCCCCGCCCATGCACCG
>VGTA01000928.1 GCA_016874875.1 Deltaproteobacteria bacterium
CGCCCCCTCGGAGGACGCCGCGCCCGCCCCCCCCCAGCCCCCGCCCCCCGCGGCGGGCGCGGCGGGCGCCGCGTGCGCCCCTGAGCGGTGCGACGGGCGCGACGACGACTGCGACGGGCGAGTCGACGAGGGCGTCGCCGACCCCTGCGGCGGCTGCAGCGCGAGCAGCGTGGCGCTGGGGAGCCCCTGCGGCTGCGGCGGGCGCGTCGCCTGCGACGGCGCGACCCTCGCCTGCCTCGGCGAGGGGGCGGCCAACGCCTGCGGCGGCTGCGCCCCCCTCGCGCAGGCCATCGGCGACCCCTGCGGCGAGTGCGGCGGGGGCGTGTGGGTGTGCGACGGCGAGGAGGCGATGACCTGCCAGGCGCCCATCCCGCAGAACGCCTGCGGTGGCTGCCTGCCGCTCCCCGAGGCGCTCGGCGCCCCCTGCAACGGCTGCGGCCAGTGGGCGTGCGGCGGCCTCGACGGCGTGGTGTGCGCCGAGGAGGCGCTCAACGCCTGCGGCGGCTGCAACCCGCTCACGAGCGCCCCCGGCGACCCCTGCGGCGAGTGCGGCGCGCTGCGCTGCGACGAGCGCCGCCTGCTCACCTGCGATGACCTCGGCGCCGCCGCCTGCCGCGTGACGCGCCTGATCGCCATGGGCGACACGGGGGAGGCCAACGAGGCGCAGTACAGGGTGGCGGCGGCGGCGCAGGCGCGCTGCGACCGCGCGGGGGGCTGCGACGGCTTCCTGATGCTCGGCGACAACATCTATGACACGGGCCCGCAGAGCGCTATGGACGAGCAGCTCACCACCAAGATCGACCTCCCCTACGCTCAGCTCAAGCGCGGCGCCCCCCCCGCCGAGGGGGAGCCCGACGCGCGCCCCCGCCTGCCCATCTACGCCTCGCTGGGCAACCACGACCTCGGCGGCGCGGGACTCAACAGCGCGCAGGTGCAGCACTACGTCTCCTACGCGCGCGCTCACGAGTGGTTCTACTACCCCAGCGAGTGGTGGGACCTCGAGCTCGGCAACGTCCACCTCATGTCGGTGCACACCAACCCCCTCGCCTACGGCATCCCCGCCGACCTCTACGCCCCGCAGGGCCAGATGATTCGCGACGCCCTCGCCCGCACCGCCGCCCCCTGGACGCTCGTCTTTGGGCACCACCCCTACCGCTCCAACGGTCGGCACGGCAACGCCGGCGCCTACGAGGGGATTCCCCTCGACATCGACATCTTTGGCGGCGGGCTGCGGCGGTGGGTGGACGAGTATGTGTGCGGGCAGGTGGACTTCTTCCTCTCGGGGCACGACCACAACCGCCAGTGGCTCGAGTCGGTGCCCCTCACCCCCAACCTCCCCGAGGGGCAGGGCACCACCCCCTGCGACACCCACTTCGCCGTGAGCGGCGCCGGCGCCAAGCTCACGAGACTCGTGGGGCGCGGCAACGACGTCGCCTTTGAGGACGACACCGAGGTGGGATTCCTCTTTATGGAGTTTCGGCGCGATGAGGTGCTCGTGGAGTTTGTGGACGGCGACGGGGGCGTGGACTGGTCGAGGGTGATTCGGCGCTGAGGCTGCCCTGATGTCGCGCGGTGGGCGCGCGCTTGCGCTAGACTGGCTAGGCTGAGGGGGCAGCCCCTCGCCCGCCCGCCCGCCCGCTCGTCCGCTCGGCCGAATCGGAGTCCCCCGTGCCCCCCGTTCCCCCCAACCGCCTCATCATCATCCCCCCCTCCCACTACTGCGAGAAGGCGCGCTGGGCGCTCAAGCTCGCCGGCGTCCCCTTCACCCAAGAGGCGCACGCGCCCCTGTTCCACGCCCCCGCCGTCCGGCGCGCCGGCGGAGCGCGGAGCACCCCCGTC
>VGTA01000929.1 GCA_016874875.1 Deltaproteobacteria bacterium
TCGCGGAGGGGGACCCCGTAGCGCAGCCCGCGCCCACCCCCGTGGTGGACCGCGCGCCGCCCCCGCCGCGCGCGACGCTGTTGATCGCCTCGGCGCTGTGTATTTTTGCGGTGGCTGTGTCTTATTTTATTTTCAGGTGAGCGCGACCCCTGACGGAAGTCCGCGCCGCCGCCAGAGATGTAAGATGTCGAAGAGTCCATCATGAAGTTTATCACACAACAAGCGCTCCAGAGCGTGACCCGCGCCCTGCTCGGCGTCATCCACAGGGCGCCCTACCTCACGCTGCTCGCCGCGCTCGCCCTCACGGCGCTCGCGGCGGGCGCGGCGCGTGAGCTGCAGCTGAAAACAAAAATCCAAGACCTCCTCCCCGCAGACGCGCCAAGCCTTCAGGCGAGCGAAGCGCTCAGCGAGCGCCTCGGCAGCGTCGACATCCTCGTCGTGACCCTCATGTCGAGCCAGCTCGAGCGAGTCCGCGGCGCGCTGCCAGAGCTCGCGCGGCGGCTTGAGGCGCACCCCGACGTGGACCACGTGAACTGGCGCCAAGACACGACGCTCATCCAACAGAACGCCCTCATCACCTTCTCGAGCCTCGATGAGCTGCGCGGCGCTTATGAGGAGCTCACGGCGCAGATCAAGCGCGCGGTGAAGCGCCGTATGAGTCTCTTGGGCGCGGAGGAGGAGGGCGGCGCGGAGGGCGGCGCTGAGGCTGAGGGCCGCGGCGCTGAGGCTGAGGGCCGCGGCGAGGAGCGCGAGCGGCGCGGCGAGACCCTCGCGTGGGGCGAGCGGGAGGGCGAGGAGCCCCTGAGCGCCCTCGGGCGCAGCTTCCGCGCCAGCGCCTCCGACTACCCTGAGCACTTCTACAACAACGCCTACACCACCATCGGCCTCAAGGTCTTCCCCCGCCGCTCCTCGAGCGACATCAAGTTCTGCGCGCAGATCGTGGGCGACGTCGAGCGCCTCACGCGTGAGGTGGTGGAGGAGCTGCTCGGCCCCATCAGCCCCCAAGGAGTCGTCTCGCGGGTGGACATCGGCGGCAGCTACCGCTACCTGCTGCAGGAGAGCGAGAAGATCAAGAGCGACATCCTCTCCTCCACGCTCTACTGCTTCGCCCTGCTCGCCCTCGTGCTCATCGTCTCGTTTAGGAGCCTGCGCGCCTTCTTCTGCATCATGCTCCCGCTCGTGATGGGCACCGCGTGGACGATGGGCCTCATGGCGCTCACCCTCGGCTACATGAACCTCATCACCGCCTTTATTTTCGCGGTGCTCCTAGGGCTCGGCATCGACTTTGGGATTCACTTCTATGCGCGCTACCGCGAGGAGCGGGCCGCCGGCGCCGGCGACCTAGAGGCGATGGTCACCACCTACACACACAGCGGCGCGGCGAGCCTGCTCGCCCTGAGCACCACCGTCGCCTCCTTCCTCGCCCTCACCCTCGCCGACTTCAAAGGCCTCAGCCAGTTCGGCGGCGTCGCCGCCATGGGCGTCACCCTCTGCCTGCTCGCTGTCATGGCGGTCCTCCCCGCCGTCGCCTTCGCCTGGGAGCGCGCCGCGCCGCTGCGACTCCTCGGCTACCGCGTGGACGTCGACGTCAAGGAAGGCCTCAAGCGCGCGCGCCCCTTCCCCCTCGGCGGGCGCGCCGCCCTGGTCGCCTGCGCCGCCGGCGTCGCCGGCCTCGCCCTCACGCCCCGCGTGGAGCTAGAGCTCAACTTCAACAACCTCGGCGAGCGCCCCGCCCCCGCCGCCGCGCGCGCCGAGGGCGACGTCGACTACAAAGAGCTGCAGTACGGAACCACCAAGGCCACCTCCCCCACCGTCATTCTCGCCCGCTCCGCCGC
>VGTA01000930.1 GCA_016874875.1 Deltaproteobacteria bacterium
CCCGCGCCCCCCCCCGCCTCGCGGAGCCTCTCCTGCTCCTCCGCGCGGCTCGCGAGCGCCAGCCCGAGCGTGAGGGCGCGGGCGGCGCGCCACAGGCGGGCCTCCTCCCCCTCTCCCCCTCCGAGCGGCGAGGGCGGGAGCGTGGGGAGGGGGGCGTGGCGCAGCGCGAGCAGATCGAGCGCCGCTGACCACTCGGCGGCGGGGGCGGCGCGGGCGCGGAGGTCGCGCGGGCGCTCGGCGAGGGCGCCGGAGAGCGCGTCGGCGTAGAGGGCGGCGGCGCGGGCGCGGGAGGTGGGCGCGAGCGCCTCGGCGCGGCGCGCCGCCTCCACCGCCAGCGAGGGCGTGAGCCTCACCTCCCCCGCCAGCCCCGCCGCCGCCAGCCGCCCGAGCGCCTCGGCGGGGGTGAGCCACCCCTCGGGGGACGCGGGCGGCGCCGCCTCCCCCGCCAGCCGCCTCGCCGCCCACACGAGCTCGAGCGCCTGCGTGACGCAGCTGCGCGTGAAGAACTGGTAGCGCAGGCGCGCCCCCCGCAGGCTCCACACGTGCAGGGCGAGCGCGCGGCGCGCGGCGGGGCTCAGGGCGAGGGGGGCGCGCCACACGTCGCGCGCCTCCACGCGCCGATATACGCCCTCCACGCCCTCGTAGGCGCGCGCCTCCAGCACGCCCTCCACGCCCGTGAGGGCGGCGCGCAGGTAGCTGAGCGGGCCGCCGTCGCCGAGGTCGGCGCCGAATGACACCCACCACGTCAGCCCGCCCTCCGCGTCGCTTCTGCCGAGCCCCCCGCCGCCGCGCCCACCGCCGCCGAGCCCCCCGCCGCCGAGCCCCCCGCCGCCGAGCCGCAGCGCCGCGTGCCCGAGCATGGACTCCGGCGCGCTGAGGGTGGGCCCCGCCGTCAGCCACTCCGCGCCCCCGCTCGCCTGCGCGAGCCACTCCCCGAGCCCCTCGCACTCGAGCGCCCCCCCCGCCCCCCCCGCGGCGAGGGGGCTGCCCTCCCCCAAGAGGCGCGCGAGGCGCTCGTAGCGGTCGGGGCGCGCGCACACGAGCGCGCGCGCCGCCTCGTCCCCCTCCAGCGCCCGCCGCAGCGCCCCGAGGGCGGCGAGGAGCTCCGCGCGGGGGTCCTCCGCCCCCCCGGGCGTGAGGAAGAAGCGCGCTGCAGGGGGCGCGCCGGCGGGGTCAGGGCGCGCGTCGCTCACCCAGCCCCCGCCGAGCGCGGGGGCGTAGCGCAGTGCGGCGAGCCACCCAGGGTCCTCCGCGAGCCGCGCGAGCTCCGCCCCCCACGCCCCCCGCTCGGCGCACGCGGCGCTGGGGCAGAGCGCGCAGGAGAGCGCGCAGGAGAGCGCGCAGGAGAGCGCGGAGTAGAGCGCGCAGGAGAGCGCGCAGGAGAGCGCGTAGGAGCGCGCCCAAGAGCGCGCCCAAGAGCGCGCCCAAGAGCGTCGGCAGGAGCACGCCCAAGAGCGCGCCCTCAGGAGCGCGCAGGGGAGGGCGCGCATCCCGCGTCCGCTCAGGGCGCCTCAACCGCCCCGGGCGCCACCTCAGCGGGCGCCGCCTCAGCGGGCGCCACCTCAGCGGGCGCCACCTCAGCGGGCGCCGCCTCAGCGGGCGCCGCCTCAGCGGGCGCCGCCTCAGCGGGCGCCAACTCAGCGGGCGCCACCTCAGCGGGCGCCACCTCAGCGGGCGCCGCCTCAGCGGGCGCCGCCTCAGCGGGCGCCGCCTCAGCGGGCGCCTCAGCGCCCAGCCCGAGCGACGCCCCCAAGAAGGCCCACAGGTCCGCCGCCGCGTCGATGCGCTTGGCGGTGGGCGTCCCCGCCCCGTGCCCCGCCTGCGTGTCGATGCGG
>VGTA01000931.1 GCA_016874875.1 Deltaproteobacteria bacterium
CGAGGTCCTCCTGCGCCATCACCGCGCTCCTCGACGAGCTCCGGGGGCGCTTCGCGGTGGAGGCGCAGGAGGACCTCGTCGAGGCGCTCACCACCCGTCACCCCCTGCACCCCTTCAGCCCCCAGAGCTTTGAGGGCGACGAGGACGGCAACCCCACGGAGGACACGCTCAGCCACGACCCGCTGTGGCTCGAGAGCGCGCGCGTGTGGCGCGCCGCGCAGACGAACCCCGTGGCGCGCCCGCCGTTCGCCGAGGAGGGCGTGGAGGAGCCCGCGCGCGCCTTCCGCCGCCCGCGCGTGGACACGATCCAGCAGTGCCTCAAGAATCCGGCGGAGTTCTTTTTGCGCCGGGGGGTGGGCCTGAGTCTCGTCAAGGACGAGGTGGTGAGTCGCGAGCGCGAGCTGCTCGAGCTCGACGGGCTGCAGGCGTGGGGGCTCAAGAGTCGCGCCCTAGAGCTCGCCCACCACCTCGAGGAGGACGGGCGCGACCCCCGCGAGCACGTGGAGTATGTGTTTGAGCGCGTCCGCGCCGAGGGGCTCTTGCCCGTGGGCAAGATGGGGCTCGTGAGCTTTGAGCAGTCGTTTGAGGAGATCTGCGCGCTGATGGCGCGCTTCCGCGAGCACCGCGAGGGGCGCAGCAAGACGCCGATGTCGTTTGGGCTCACGCTCCCCTCCGGGCGCCCCCTGCGCGTGGAGGGGGAGGGGCTCTATGAGGACAAGCTCATCTTCACCACCCCGAGTCGGGCGCTGCGGCTCGACGGGTTTCGCGGCGAGCGCCTCCTGGGGCCCTGGCTCTATCACGTGGCGCTGAGCGCCTCCGAGCGCCCCTACTCCGGCGCGGCGCTGGTGGCCCCCGACGGCGAGTACCGCCGCTTCCCCGCCCTCGCCCCCCCAGCGGCGCGCGAGCTGCTCGACGGCTGGCTCACGGGGCTCGAGGCGGGCCTCCGCCGCCCCCTCCGCTTTGACCCAGACCTCTCGTGGCGCTTCTTGGAGGCGCGCGCGCAGGGGGCGCCGCTCGAGGCGCTCAACAAGGCGTGGCCTGAGGCGCGCGTCAGCAAGGACATCTACGCCCGCCGCGCCTTTGACGGGCGCGTGATCTGGGGCGATGAGGGGGAGATTCACCCGGAGTTTGAGCGCGCGGCGGAGCTGTTCTTGGGGCCCCTGTACGCGGCGGTGGCGCAGGGGGCGGGGGCGCAGGGGGCGGGGGCGGGGGCGGGCGCCGCGGAGGGGGAGCGCGCATGAGCGCCGCGGACCCCTGCCTGCCGTTTGACCTAATGGGCCACGACCTCGCCGACGGGCTGACGCTCGTGGAGGCGAGCGCGGGCACGGGCAAGACCTATAGCATCACCTGGCTGGTGACGCGCCTGCTCTTGGAGCGGGACCTCGAGCCCGCCGACCTGCTGGTGGTGACCTTCACCGTGGCCGCCACGGAGGAGATGAAGGGGCGCATCCGCGCCCACATCGCCCACACCCTCACGCGCTGGCCCCGCCTGCTCGACGACGCGGCGCGCGCCGAGGAGGGCGCCGAGCTGCGCGCCCTCTACGCGCGCCTCACGCCCGCGCAGCGCGCCGGGGGCGCCGCGCGGCTGCAGCGCGCGGTGGACCACTTTGAGGAGGCGCAGATCTCCACCATTCACGGCTTTTGCGCTCAGGCGCTCCGCGCCGACGCCGTGGGGGCGGGCGTAGACGTGGGGCGGGTGCAGACGCACCTGCAGCCGCTCTTTGACGAGGTGGTGGACGACTACCGCAGCCTCGTCTTTAGCCAGTCGTCGCTGCAGTCCCTGCGCCTGATGGAGTCGCTGCGCAAGAGTCTCAACCTCGACCGCGGG
>VGTA01000932.1 GCA_016874875.1 Deltaproteobacteria bacterium
CTCCCAAGGGCGCCCCGCGTGGGCGCGGGCGACGCCGGAGTCAGCGCGCCGTGAGCAGCCCCCCCCCTCCTCCCCCCCCCTCCCCCCTCCCGCCCCCCCCGGCGCCTCACGCGCCCGCCCCGAGCGCCTCACGGGCGGCGCGGGGCGCGGCGTGGCTCGTGCACCTCTACACCGCCCTCGGGCTGCCCCTCAACCTCGCCTCGCTCGTGGCGCTCAGCGAGGGCGACGGCCCGCGGTTTTTCGCCCTCAACCTCGCCGCCGTGTTCGTGGACGCCACCGACGGGTTCCTCGCGCGGGCGGCGCGGGTCAAGGAGCGCCTCCCCGGCTTCAGCGGCGCCAAGCTCGATGACCTCATCGACTTCCTCACCTTCACCGTCCTGCCCCTGTGGGCGCTCCCCGCGCTCGGGCTGCTGCCGCGCGAGTGGACGCTGGCGCTGAGCGCGCCCCTCGTCGCCAGCGCCTATGGATTTTGCCAGACGCGGGCCAAGACCGACGACGCCTTCGTGGGCTTCCCGTCGTACTGGAACATCATTGTGCTCTACTGCTGTGTGTTTGAGCCCGCGCCGTGGGTGATCTTGAGCGTCTTGGGCTTTTTGTCGGTGATGGTGTTTGTGCCCATCCACTACGTGTACCCCACGCGCACGCGGATGCTCTTCTGGCCCACCCTCCTCGGGGGCGGGGCGTACCTGCTCACGCTCTTGGCGGTGGGGCTCGCGCCGCGCGCCCCGTGGGCGCGGCCGGCGGCGCTCGCCTCACTGAGCTACATACTCTACTACACGCTCATCTCGCTCGTGCACCACAGGCGAATCCACGGCGGGAGGTGGCGGTGAGCGCCCCGCCGCGCCGCCCGGCGGCGGTGATCTGCGACATGGACGGGGTGCTCGTGGACTCCGAGGCGCTCCACTGGCGCTCCGTGGTCCTGGTGCTCGACGCGCTCGGGGCGCTCGCCCGCCGCCCCGCGCCCCCGCCGCGGGTGGGCTGGGGGGACCGCGCGCTGTGGGAGGAGCTCCGGCTCACCTACGCGCTCCCGCAGGGCGCCGAGGCGCTCACGGCGCTGCGCGCGGAGGTGGCGGAGGGCCTGCTCCGCGCCGCGCCCCCGCCCCGCGTGCCCGGCGCCCTCGAGGGCCTCCGAGCCCTCAAGGCGCGCTGCCCGTCCCTGCCCATGGGCGTGGCGTCGGCGTCTCAGCGCTCGCACATGGCGCTGAGTCTGCGCGAGTACGAGGGGCTCTTTGATGTGCTGGTGTCGGGGCTCGACGACTGCGCCCACAACAAGCCCGCCCCCGACGCCTACCTCCTCGCCGCCGCCCGCCTCGGCGCGCCTCCCGCGGCGTGCTGGGTGGCGGAGGACTCGCCCACGGGCCTGCGCGCCGCCCTCGCGGCGGGGGCGCGGGTGTGGCGCGTGGGGGCGGTGGAGGGGGCGGAGCGCCTAGATGACCGCTGCGAGGGGCGCCTAGGGAGCCTAGAGGAGTGGGTGGCGCTGTGGGAGCGGGGCTGAGGGGGTCCGCTGACGCCCCCGCGGGCGCCAAGCGCCTGGGCGCAGTCGCGCCGCCTGCGCCAAAAATCCCCCGCTGTGCTATCCTCGCGCCCATCCCCCCACACCCAAGGAGGAGCGTATGCCCCACCACCCCGCCGCCCGCCGCCGCTCGCCCCGCGCGCTCCTAAGCGCCCTCGCGGCGCTGCTCGCCGCCCCCCTCACCGCCTCCTGCCGCGCCGAGCCGCCCCCCCCCCCCCCCCCCCCCCCCCCCCCCCCCCCCCCCCCCCCCCCGCCCCCCCCCCCCCCCCCCCCCACCCCCCCCCCCCCCCCACGTGCGGCCACAAACAAAACA
>VGTA01000933.1 GCA_016874875.1 Deltaproteobacteria bacterium
GGGGGGGGAGGGGGGGGGGGGGGCGCCACAGGGGAGGGCCGCAGGGGGCGCAGACCTGCGTGATCTGATGGCGAGAGACACGCTCAAGGAGACGCCACACGGGACGCGAGAGCACAAAAGACAAAAAATAGACAAATTTTGCCCAATAAAGCTCATAAAAAATTTGCACATGCGCGCTTTGATTAGCCTAATCCTCTATAAACACATCGCGACACATCACGAGAGGGTTTTTAAACAGATGAGCCCACTCCCACACAAGCCGCCCACATCGCTCACGCAGCGAGTCCTCATCGCGACCCCCTCGCTCACAGACGCCCACTTCCAGAGCTCGGTGGTCTTGATCCTCGAGGACAACCGCCACGGCACGCTCGGCTTGATTCTCAACAAGCCCTCCCCGCTCTCCTGCGACGCCGTGATGCGGGAGCTGTCGCTGTCGTGGCAGGCGCCGCAGCGGAACCTGCTCATCGGGGGGCCCGTGCAGCCCGAGACGCTCTGGCTGCTGCACTCGGGGCGCGCGGGGCACGAGGACGCGCTGCTCACCGAGGGGCTCGCGCTGAGCCGCTCCCGCGACGCCCTCGCGGCGGTCTGCGCGCTCGACGACCGCGACGCGCGCCTCTACCTCGGCTACGCGGGCTGGGCGCCCGGGCAGCTCCGCCGCGAGCTGAGTCGGGGGGACTGGTGGCTCGGCGACCTCAGCGCGCGGCTGGTGTTTGGGCTCCGCTACGACGAGGTGTGGCCCGCGGCGCTCCGCTCGCTCGGCGTGGACCCGCTCGCCCTCGTGGAGGGGACGGCGTTCAGCCACTGAGGTCCGCCGCGGAGGGCGCCGCCGCGGGCCCTCAGAAGGCCAGCGAGAGGGACCCTGAGCCGCTCAGCCACCACGACGCCCAGCCCGCCGCCCCCCCCCCGGCCACGCGCCCCCCCGAGGCGGCGAGGGCGAGGGCGGCGCGCCCGCCGAGGGGCGCCTCAAGGCGCGCGCTCCCCCAGGCGCTCAGCCCCGGGGCGCGCAGCGCCTCCGAGAGGGCGGCGGGGAGCGCGCCGGCGCGCTGGTGGCTGAGGGCGAGGCTGAGGGCGAGGTGGCGCGGGGCGTCGCGCCACGCCAGCGTGGCGAGGGCGCTGAGGGCGCGCGGGGTGAGGGGGAGCGCGGCCCCGGCGGGGGTGCCCTCGGCGTAGAGGGCGAGGTGGGCGTCGGTGGGGCGCGGGCGCGCCTCGCCGCCCGGGGGGCGCAGGCGCGCCTCGAGCTCGAGGCGCGCCGCCGCGCCTCGCTCGCCGAGGGCCCCGAGGGGCGCGGCGCTGAGCGGGGGCGCGGCGCTGAGCGGGGGCGCGGGCGGCTCAAGGGCGTAGAGCGAGGGCTCGAGCAGCAGCGACAGGACCTCCCCGTCGAGGCGCACGGGGGCGCTGAGGCGGCGCTCGGCGCGCTGCCAGAACACCCACCACAGCGTGTCGGCGGCCCAGGTGGGGCGCAGGCGCGCGGCGGCGAGGGCGGCGGTGAGCGGCCCGAGGGGGGAGCGCGCGCGCGCCTCGGCACGCAGCGACAGGCGCGTGGCGACGCGCGCGAGGGCGTCGTAGGCGCCGTCCCCCTCCACGCGCCAGCGCCCCGCGCGCGCCGCCACCGCCGCCCCCGCGCGCTCCTCGGCGCTCCCGCGCGCGGTGCGCCGGAGGTCGGCGCTGAGGCGGGCGCTGAGGGCGAGGGGGGCGGCGGGGGGCAGCGCGGCCCCCAGCGCGGCGGCGGCGCGCCACCCCTGCTCGGCGTAGAGGGCGCTCACCTCGGTGGGGCTGAGCTCCCCCCCCGCGCCCGCCAGCCCCCCGCCCCCCCCCGGGGCCCCGCC
>VGTA01000934.1 GCA_016874875.1 Deltaproteobacteria bacterium
GTCCACCTTGAGCGCCACGGGCGGCGTGGGCTCGAGCTCAAAGAAGAAGGGGTCAGCGCGGCGCTTGGCGTCGGCGAGCTTGGCGTTGACGCGGCGGCGCAGCTCCTCGAGGTCGGCGGTCTCCATAAAGAGGGCGGCGCGCTCGAGCAGGAAGGCGGTGGGGAGCTGGTAGGAGGCGTCGCGCACGCGCGCGCCCTCGTCCCGCGTGAGGTGCTCGGCGAGGTCCACCGCGGCGGCCTTGAGCGCCTCAGGGCGCGCGCCGCGCAGCGCCACGGTGAGGTGCCCCGCGCCGCCGATCATGTCGGTGACGCGGTGGATGTCGCGCACCTGCCGCGAGGCGGCGCTGATCATCTCGAGCTGGTTGGTGTTGACGCGGAGGGTGAGGGCGAGGGCCACGGCCGCGGCGGCGAGGGCGAGGGTGAGCGAGAGGGCGGCGAGCGGGCGGCGGGCGCAGAGGCCCACCCAGCGCTCGAGGGCGCCGCGCGGAGAGGGGTGTGTCATGTGCGTGCGGTGCCTCAGCGCTTCTTGAGCTCTTCGACGCGCCGCTCCATCGCCTCAAGGACGCCCGCCCAGCCGCGCTTCTCGAGGAGCGGGGCGAGCTGCTCGCGCTTAAGGCGCCCCAAGAACGACTCAGCGCCCTCCGCGGTGGGGGCAACCCAGAAGTCGTTGATCTTCCACTCGCCGGCGGCGTCGGGGCGCAGGAGGAAGTCCACGGGGACCTCCTCCTTCTTGAGGGCGTGCAGCACCACAATCGTGGCGCGCACCTTCACGTCCGCCGCGCCCGCCTGGGGCTGCGGGGCGGCGTCGCCGTAGAGGATGGTCTCGAGGTGCTCGAAATCCTTGCGGATGTTGGGGAACGCCACGAGGGTGAAGAAGGCGTGGAGCGCCTTGATGAACCGCGCGCGCCCCTCGGCGGGCTGCTGGGCCCACACGTCCCCAAAGAGGAGCGCCCCCTGCGCCTCGCCGTCAAAGGCGGTGAGGGCGAGGTCGTCCTTCTGGTAGCGGATGGCGCCGAGCAGGCGCTTGATGGTCTTGGGGGCCTCCTGGGGCTTGGGGGCCTCCTGGGGCTTGGCGCCCCCCCGCGCCGCCCCGCCGGCGGGGGCGGCGAGGGCGGGGGCGCGGGGGGCGCACAGGAGCGCGGCGAGGGCGAGGGGCGCGGCGAGGGCGAGGGGCGCGGCGAGGGCGGCGCGGCGGGGGCGGGAGTGGGTCATCTCGGGGCTCCGATCAGGTAGCAGCCTTTTTTCGGCTTCGGCAAGACAGGTGGCAGCCTTTTGGTTTCGACCGCCTCCGCAGGGGCGCAACCTACCCCCAAGCCCCCGCCCTATTCAACTCTAGAAGCGGCGTGAGCGCCGGGCGGGCGAGCCCGCGCAGCGACGTCAGGCGCGGCGCAGCACGGCGCTAAAGGTGGTGTCGGCGTCGAGGGCGGGGGCGCCGTGGAGCGACATCCCCACCAGCGCGAACCCCGGCTCCGCCGCCAAGAACGCCTCCACCACGCCCTCGTTCTCCTCCACGAGGAAGCTGCACGTCCCATAGACCAGGTGCCCCCCGGGGCGGACGGCGGCGCTGGCGCGCTGGAGGATGGAGCGCTGCAGAGCGGCGAACTCCGCGGCGCGGCGGGGCGCGCCGGGGACGGCTGCGGCGGGGGCGGCTGCGGCGGGGGCGGTTGCGGCGGGGGCGGGGGCGCGCGGGGGCGAGGCGGGGAGGGCGAAGCGGAGTTTCGCGTCGGGGTTGCGGCGCCAGGTGCCGCTCGCCGAGCAGGGGGCGTCCACCAGCACCCAGTCAAAGCCCCCGCCCCACTTGTCGTGCTCCGCCCCAAACGCCG
>VGTA01000935.1 GCA_016874875.1 Deltaproteobacteria bacterium
TGTGGAATAGCGATTTGAGAAGAGATAGTCTAGCCGCGGCCCGCGGCGCGCCGGCGCAGACCGCCTCTCCGCCGCGCCCTCTTCCCGCGCCCCGCCCCACAGGAGCCCCGCATGCACGCCCCCCCCGCCCCGCGCCGCGCCCTGCTCGTGATCGACCCCCAGAACGATTTCGTCGACCCCGCCGGCGCCCTCTACGTCCGCGGCGCCGAGCGCGACGCCGAGGCGCTCGCCCGCCTCATCGACTCCCCCCGCGCGCGCCTCTCCGACCTCGTGGTGTCGCTCGACAGCCACCACCGCCTCGACGTCAGCCACCCCCTGTGGTTTCGAGACGCCGCGGGGCGCCCCCCCGCCCCCTTCACCGTGATCACCGGCGACGACCTGCGCGCCGGGCGGTGGCGCGCCCTCGAGGGGGCGCAGGAGCGGACCGGCGCCTACCTCGAGGCGCTTGAGCGCGCGGGGCGCTACCCGCACGTGATCTGGCCCGAGCACTGCCTCACGGGGGGCGCGGGGCAGGCGATGTTCCCGGCGCTCTTTGAGGCGGCGCAGGGGTGGGCGGCGCGCGCCTCGGAGGAGCGCCCGCGGCACATCCTCTTTGTGACCAAGGGCGAGAATCCCTGGACGGAGCACTTTAGCGCCGTGCAGGCGGAGGTGCCCGACCCCCACGACCCCCACACCCAGCCCCGCCGCGACCTCCTCGACCGCCTCATGGGCGCCGACGAGGTGTGGGTGGCGGGGTGGGCGCGCAGCCACTGCGTGGCCAACACCGTGCGCGACCTCGTGCGGCTCGGGGGGGAGGGGCTGGCGCGCAAGCTGACGCTGGTGACGGACGCCACGAGCGACGTGCCGGGCTTTGAGGAGGCGGGGGCGAGGTTCGTGGCGGAGGCGCGGGCGGCGGGGGTGCGCTTGGCGGATTCGGCGCAGCTGCTCGGGGAGGGGCCATGAGCCGGGAGGCGGGGCGCCCCGCGCCCCCCGCGTCCCCCGCGCATCAGGGGCGCGCTGAGCTGCGCCACTGGCGCCCCGAGCCCGCCTGGCACCACGCCCCCGTCTGCGCGGCGGTGGTGGGGGCGTCGCGGCTGGTGATGCGGGGGCTCAACTCGCTGCGCTTTGAGGGGCGCGAGCGGTGGGACGCGCTCTTTGGGGGGGCGGGGGGCGCGGCGTGGACGCGGGTGGGGGGCAGGGGGCTGCTGTCGGTGAGCAACCACGTGTCGCTCTTTGACGACCCGCTCCTGATCTCCAACCTCGGCGCCACGTCCTACGAGGAGGTGCGCTGGATCGCGGCGGACCACATCAACTTCTTTGGGTCGCGCGCCAAGGGATGGCTGTTTAGCGCCGGCAAGTGCGTCCCGGTCATCCGCGGCGGCGGGCTCGAGCAGCCTGGGTTTGATTTCTTGCGCGAGCGCCTGCTCGCGGGAGAGTGGGTCCACATCTTCCCCGAGGGCGGGCGCAGCCGCGAGCCGGAGGGGCGCCTGCAGCGCCCGCTGAAGGTGGGGGTGGGGCGCCTCATCCGCGAGGCGAGCCCCGTGGTGATGCCCTTCTACCACGTCGGCATGCACAGGGTGCTGCCCATCGGGGCGCGCGTGCCGCGGGCGGGGCGGGAGGTGGTGGTGCGCTTTGGGGAGCCCTCGGTGGTGGACGAGGCGTGGTGGGCGGCGCGCGGGGTGGGGCCGGGCGCGGGGGCGCAGGAGGCGTGGGGGGCGGCGACGCGCTGGGTGGAGGGGGAGCTGCTGCGCCTAGAGGCAGCGGCGCGCGGGGGTGAGGAGGGGCGGCGGGCGTGAGCGGCGGGCGGGCGCGGGGCGCTGCTGGGGCGTTGCTCGCG
>VGTA01000936.1 GCA_016874875.1 Deltaproteobacteria bacterium
AGGGCGAGGCGCCCGCCCTCCGCGCGCGTGAGGCGCAGCCCGTCGAGGGCGCACAGCTCCTGAAAGAGGCGCTCCACCTCAAGGGCGGCGCCGGGGCGGGCGGCGGCGAAGGCGTAGAGGGCGCCCTTGACGTCCACGGGGGTGCGCGCGGCGCGCTGGGCTTGCGGGTCAAAGAGCGCCCACACCCAGCGGTGCGCGAGGAGGCTAGCGGCGAGGCGCGCGGCGAGGAGCCCCGCCACGATTCCTGCGTAGCCGTAGAGGAGGTGGCCGGCGTAGGAGAGGGGGATGGCGAGGGCGAGGCTGTTGAGGAGCGCGATGGTGGTGGCGCGCCCGGGGCGGTTGACGGCGTTGAAGACGGCGTTGGCGCCGTAGAGGGCGCCCTGCGCCACGTAGCTCACAGAGGCGAGGCGCAGGTAGAGGGCGAGGGCGCCCTGCACGGCGGGCTCGGGGCTCATGAGGGCGGCGAGGGGGGCGGCGAGGAGGTTGAGCGTCACGCACACCCCCACCCCCCAGGCCATCGACACGCGCTGCGCGAAGGTGAGGGCGTCGAGGACGCGGTGGGTCAGCTGCGCCCCCCAGCTCTGCCCCACCACGGGGCTCAGCGCCCCGCCGAGCACCATGGGCACGATCAGGAAGAGCCCCTCTAGGCGCATCGCCAGCCCGTAGCCCCCCACCGCCGCCGCCCCGTGGAGCGCCACGAGGCTCGTCACCACGCCGGCGGCGAGCGGGGCGAGCGCGTTGGTGAGGGCGGCGGGGAGGCCCACGCGCATCAGCTCGCGGCCCGAGGCGAGCAGGCCGCCCCCCAGGAGCTGCGCGGGGGCGAGCAGCCCCTGCCGCCCCATCACGCGGAGCATGAGCGCGAAGGTGCACGCGCGCGCCAGCGCCGTGGCCAGCGACGAGCCCTCCACCCCGAGGGCGGGGACGGGGCCGAGCCCAAAGATGAGGAGCGGGTTGAGCGCGAGGTTGAGCGCCGCCGCCGTGAGCATGAGCCGCATGGGGGTCTTGCTGTCGCCGTTGGCGCGCAGGGCGCCGTTGCACACCGCCACCGACACAAAGCAGGGGAGCCCCACGCGCCACCAGCGCATGTAGTCGCCGAGGGGCTCGTCGAGCGCCTCGGGGGCGCCGAGGGCGCCAAAGATCTGCTCGTGCGCGAGGGCGGCGAGGGCGGCGAGGGTGGCGGCGAGGGTGAGGGAGAGGGTGAGCGCGTGGGTGGAGAGGGTGACGGCCCGCGCCCGCTCCCCGGCGCCGATTCTCCTCGCCACCGCCGCCGTCACCCCGATGGCGAGCCCAAAGCAGAGGTTGGTGATGAGGGAGGTGACGGGGAAGGTGAAGCTCATGGCGGCGAGGGGGGTGGTGCCGAGGAGGCTCACGAAGTACACGTCGGTGAGGTCGACGGCGATCATGGCGAGCACGCCCACGAGCATGGGGGTGAAGAGCCGCCGGATGTGGACGCGGACGTCTCCGGTGGTGAGGGGGCTGGCGGGGGGCGGACTCATGAGGGACTCGCGGGAGTGTGCGACGTGGGAGCGAGGGGCAGCGGCGCCGACACATCGAGGCGATGAGGGCGTGAGCGCTGGCGATCACCTGAGTTGTAAGGCATGATTTCATCATAAGAAAAGCCTCTTGATGAGGCACGCGCTCTCCTTGCGCCCGCGCCCTCAGCGCTGCGCCGGAGTCCTCATTTCTGAGCGCCGCCATTTTTGATACTGATTTTGACATCTGAGGCCTCCGGACGGCGCCCCGCGCGCCTCCTGCCCCGCGCGCCTCTCACCCCACCCCGCTCCACCAGCCCCACCAGCTCATAAGGCGCCCCCT
>VGTA01000937.1 GCA_016874875.1 Deltaproteobacteria bacterium
GCGGGGGGGCGGGGGGGGGGGGGGGGTGAGGGGCAGCGTGGCGGCCGAGCGCCACTCCACGCGCGCCTCAGCGCCCCGCGGGTGCGCCGCGGCGAGCCAGCGGGCGAACGCGCGCCCCTCGCCCTCGCGCCGGCTGAGCGCCACTAGGCGCGCGGCGCCGAGGTCGAGGGCGGCGAAGCAGGCGGCGGCGGCGGCGCCCGCGGCGCCGAGGACGCCCACGGCGCGCCCCGCGAGGGGGGCGGAGGGCGACGCGCCGAGCTGCGACGCGCCGAGCAGCGCGCGGAGGGTGAGGCGCGCGCCCTCGAGGTCGGTGTTGTGCCCCTCGAGCGCGCCGTCGCGCCAGCGGAGGGCGTTGGCGGCGCCGAGGGCGGCGGCCTGGGGGGTGAGGCGGGCGCAGCGGTCGGCGGCGAGGCGCTTGTGGGGGCTGGTCACGCTCGCCCCGCGCGCCCCGAGCGCCCGCGCCGCCGCGAGGGCGTCGTCAAGCCCCTCGGGGGGGGAGGGGAGCAGGTGGTAGCGGAGGTCGAGGCCGCGCTCCTGCGCGAGGGCGGCGTGCAGCGCAGGGGAGCGGCTGTGGGCGATGTGCTCGCCGAGGAGGACGAGGGTGAGCGGGGGGCTCACGACCCCGCTCGCGGCCACGAGGGCGCGCCCGCGTCGAGGGCGGCGAGGAGCGCGCGCGCCGCCTCGCAGTCGAGGGCGATCTGCGCGCGGAGCGCCTCTGGACCCTCAAAGCGGCGCATATCGCGCAGGCGCGCCTCGAACCACAGCGCCACGTCGCGCCCGTAGAGGTCGAGGGGCGGGGCGCCGGCGGGGAGGAGCGCGTGCGCCTCCACCGACCAGCGCTGGCGCGCCACGAGGAGGTGAGGGTCGCGGAAGGTGGGATTCTCCCCCACGCTCACCACGCAGGGGGCCGGCGCCGCCCCCCACGCCACCCAGCCCGCGTACACGCCCGGGGCGGGGCAGAGGTCGCCGCGCAGGGCGAGGTTGGCGGTGGGGAAGCCGAGCGCCCTGCCGCGCTGGTGCCCGCGCGCCACCTCACCGCGCACGTGATAGGGGCGCCCGAGCGACGCGCGCACCTCCTCCACGCGCCCCTCCGCGAGCAGCGCCCGCACGCGCGTGCTCGAGTGCACCTCCCCGCCCTCCGCGCGCAGCTGCGCGAGGGCGCGCGCCTCCACCCCGAGGGCGCCGCAGAGGCGCGCGAGGTCCTCGACGCGCCCCGCGCGCCTCGCGCCAAAGGCGAAGTCCTCCCCCACCACCACGGCGCAGGCGCGGAGGGCGCCCACCAGCACGTCGCTCACAAAGCGCTCCGGGGAGAGGGCGGCGAAGGGGGCGTCAAAGCGCTGACAGAGGACGCGCTCCACGCCGAGGCGGGCGAGCAGGCTGAGCCGATCCTCAAGCGAGTAGAGCGCCGCCGGCGCGGGGCGCGCCTCCGCGCCGGGGGGCGCGGCGGCGGCGAAATAGCGCGCCGGGTGAGGGTCAAAGGTGAGGGCGCTCAGGGCGGCGCCGCGCGCCCGCGCCAGCGCCCCCGCCGCCGCGAGGAGCGCCTGGTGGCCGCGGTGGACGCCGTCGATGTTGCCGATCACCACCACGCTCGGCGCGTCTTGGGTGGAGAGGGGGCTGAGGGTGTGGTCGTGGAAGATGCAGGTCATGGTGCTTCTCTGCGGGGGCGGGCGCGCAGGACCGCGCCGAGGAGCGTGAGCGGAGCGTAAATATCTTGGCGCGCGCGCAGTGTACTCGCTTATGATGCGCGGCGCCACGCGAGCCGCTCACAGCGGCGCGCGCCCCCGCTCCCCCCTCCAGTCCACACGCACCCT
>VGTA01000938.1 GCA_016874875.1 Deltaproteobacteria bacterium
GGGGGGGTCGTAGAGGGAGCCGTCGTAGCTCACCTCCTCTTGGGGGGGCGGCAGGGGGGCGGGGGGCGTGGACTCTAGGCAGCCGGTGAGCGTGAGCAGGAGGCCGCCGGTGAGCGTGAGCGGGAGGCAGAGGGCGCGGCGGGTGGGACTCTGTGGGACCATGGTCGCGGAAGCTCCCTATTTTTGTGAATGATGCGCGGTGATGTGCAGAGGTGTGTAGATGTGTGTATAAGTGAGCGTAGGTGCGTGCAAGTGCGTGCAGGTGCGTGCAAGTGCGTGCAAGTGTGCACAAGTGTGCAGACCTATGATATATACCATCACGACGTCTCCTAGAGATACCTCCCAGTGTAGCACAGCCCCGCACGCGACGCGCAGCCGCGCGTCCACCTGAGAGCCCCATGCGCGACGAAACGCCCGCCCTCGCCCCCGCCCCCCACACCCCCGTCCTCTACCGCGAGGTCCTCACCCACGCCGCCGCGCGCCCAGGGGAAGTGTGGGTGGACTGCACGCTCGGGCGCGGCGGGCACGCCGAGGGGCTGCTGGGGGCGGGGGCGCGCCTGATCGGACTCGACAAGGACCCCGAGGCGCTCTCGTACTGCGCGCGCCGCCTCGCCCCCTTCGGCGACCGCTTCACCCCCGTGCGCGCCGACTTCCGCGAGCTCGCCCCGCGCCTGCGCGCCCTCGGCGTGCGGGCGGTGGATGGGGTGCTCGCCGACCTCGGCGTCTCGTCGCCGCAGCTCGACGAGGCGGCGCGCGGCTTCTCCTTCTCGGCGAGCGGCCCCGTGGACATGCGCATGGACCCGGCGCGCGGCCCCTCCGCCGCCGAGCTCATCGCCACCCTCGACGAGCTCGACCTCGCGCGCGCCCTGCGGGACTACGGCGAGGAGCCCCTCGCGCGCCCCATCGCCCGCGCCCTCAAGGCGTGGGCGGCGGCGGGGGGGGGCGACACGCTCTCGCTGGCGGCGGCGGTGGCGGCGGCCACCCCGGCGCGCGTGCGCCACCAGCTCAAAAAGCACCCCGCCACGCGCACCTTCCAGGCCCTGCGCATCCTCGTCAACGACGAGCTCGGCGCGCTCCACGACCTCCTCGTCGCCGCCCCGCCCCTCCTCGCCCCCGGCGGGCGCCTGCTGGTCATCAGCTTCCACTCCCTTGAGGACCGGGCGCTCAAGGTGGCGTTCCGCGCGCTCAGCGAGCCCCCCCCGCCCCCCCGCCGCGGGCTGCCGCCCCCCCCGAGCGCCCTGCCCGCCTTTGAGGCGCGCCCGCGCCGCCCCGTCGCCCCCGCCGACGACGAGCTCGCCGCCAACCCGCGGGCGCGCAGCGCGCAGCTGCGCGTCCT
Source organism: Deltaproteobacteria bacterium (assembly GCA_016874875.1). Classification (GTDB taxonomy): domain Bacteria; phylum Myxococcota_A; class Bradymonadia; order UBA7976; family VGTA01; genus VGTA01. The sequence goes on from VGTA01000938.1 coordinate 1,337, forward strand.
CCGCCGCCTCCCCCTCGACGCCGCCCCCGCCCTCAACGCCGCAGGTGCCCCATGAAGACCCTCGCCGTGTACCTCGCGCTCGTGCTCGTGTCGCTCTCCTGCGCCCTGTCGCTCGTCCACAAGCGCGCGCGCCTCATCGAGATCGCCTACGAGCTCACCAAGGTCGAGCAGGGGGTCAAGCAGGGCGCCACGCGCCTCGAGGGCCTCAAGGTGAAGCGCGCCGAGCTGATCGTGCCTAGCCGCCTTGAGCGCTTCGCGGGGCGCCACGGCTACCTCGCGGCGGAGGCGGGGCAGATGATCATCCTTGAGCGACGCTGAGAGGAGACGAGACAAGACGACCATGGACTACCAGACCCGCACCTACCTCCCGGTCTACGACGGTGGCGAGACGCGCACCTTTGAGGCGCAGCCCGAGGGCGCCCCGCCGCCGCCGCCACCGCCCCCCCCCCCCTCCCCCCAACTCTCGCGCCC